>JAUIHC010000210.1 GCA_030432455.1 Phycisphaerae bacterium
AGCGGTGCCCGCATCGAGTGTTCATAGAGGCTCTGCTTTCCGAGCAGCCCGTGACTGCCGAGGGCGAGCCCGTGGTCCGCGGCGTAGACGACGAGCACGTCGTCGGTGAGGCCGGCCTCGTCGAGCACCGACATCACCCGGCCGACCTGTGCGTCGATCTCCTCGATCATCTGCTCGTAGATCGCGATCTCGCGCCTGATCGCCCGCTCGGTGCGGGGCCACGGGAGGAGCGTCTCGTCGCGAAGGACCATCTCGCCGTTGTCGAAGGGGTGCACCGGCAGGAGGTTCGCGGGGAGGGCGACGGTCGCGGCCCGCGAGTCGGCGCGATCCTCGTCGGGGGAGGTCCGCGGGTCGTGCGGCGCCGTGAAGCAGAGATGGAGGACGAACGGGCGGTCGGGGTCGGTCGAGAGGTGATCCTCGAGGAACTCGACCGCCTCGTCGCCGAACTCGCGGGTGCTGTACTGCCGAAGCGTGCGTCGGACCGGCTCGCCGTCGAGCGGGTGATCCTCCACCGCGAGATTCCAGTGGCTGCCCATGCCGCCGAAGAGGACCGAGCCGCCGCTCTCGAACGCTCGATCGAACCAGCGACGACCCGCGTGCCACTTGCCGACATGATGCGTCCGCCACCCCGCCTGCCGAAGGACCTCGGGCCAGAGCGGGTGATCGTCGGTCCGCTGGGCGGCCGACCAGTCGGGGGTCGTCCAGTCGCTTCCGCCGGTGAGCATCCGAGAGCGGCTCGGCAGGCAGACCGCTCCGGATCGCGAGCCCTGGCAGTACGCCCGCTCGAAGCGGACGCCCCGGGCCGCGAGGGCGTCGATCGCCGGGGTGGCGAGGCCCGATCGACCTTCGACGCCGAGGTGATCCGCCCGCTGATCGTCGGCGAGGATGAAGACCACGCCGCGGACGGGCCCGGAGACCGGCGGCCCGGCGGAGACGGAGCCGGTGCGAAGGAGGGGTGCCGCGAGGGACACGAGGACGAGGAAGAGGGCTCGCATGTCCTCAGGATCGGCGAATCCGGCCCCACGTCAAGCCGGAGGCACATCTGAGAGACTGCGACGACCGTCTCGGGGGGGCGATTCCTCGCTTGGGAACCACCGGCGGCCGCTTCGGCACGGAGCGGCTTGCCGCCACGGGGCGGTCGGCGGGGCCGCGGCCTCGTCGCTGGATGACTCACCACGACCTGCGGAGACCGCACCATGCTCTTCCGACTGATCTACGACGAGGACCTCGCTCAGGCCGCCTACCTCATCGGGTGCCAGAAGACCGGCGACGCCATCGTCGTCGATCCCGAGCGGGACATCGACCGCTACCTCGATCTCGCCGCCGAGCATGGCCTGAAGATCACCGCGGTCGCCGAGACGCACATCCACGCCGACTTCCTCTCCGGGGCCCGCGAACTGGCCGAGAAGGTCGGCGCGAAGGTCTACGCCTCGGGTCTGGGCGGCGCCGACTGGCAGTCGAAGTGGGTCACCGGGTACGAGCATCGGATTCTCGGAGACGGCGACGAGTTCATGGTCGGCAACATCAGGCTGACCACCGTCCACAGCCCCGGTCACACCCCCGAGCATGTCTCGTACCTCGTCACCGACATCGGTGGCGGCGCCGAGACCCCGATGGGCATCATCACCGGCGACTTCGTGTTCGTCGGTGATCTGGGCCGACCCGACCTGCTCGAGTCCGCCGCGGGCATCGAGGGCATGATGGAGCCCTCCGCCCGCACCCTCGCCGGCACCGCCCGGTCCTTCCTGAAGCTCGACGATCACATCCAGATCTGGCCCGCGCACGGCTCGGGCAGCGCGTGCGGCAAGTCGCTCGGCGCGGTGCCGCAGTCGACCGTCGGCTACGAGCGTCGCTACAACCACGCCCTCTCGCTCGCGAGCGACGAGCAGGCGTTCGTGGACTTCATCCTCGCGGGTCAGCCCGAGCCGCCGGTCTACTTCGCCCGCATGAAGGCGTGGAACCGCGACGGCGTGCCGCTGCTCGGCGAGGTGCCGACCCCGACGCGGCTCGACGCCGGCGAGGTGGCCGACGCCGTGGCCGGTACCCGCGTGATCGACATTCGCGACTGGGATGCGTTCCGCGATGGTCACCTTCCCGGCGCGAACTGGACCACCGACGGTCTTGGCTTCCTCATGGCGGTCGGCTCGTATGTCGAGCCCGACGAGCGCATCGTGCTCGTCTGTCGCGAGGATCAGGTGGATGTGCTCGTTCGTGACCTCGTCCGCATCGGTCTCGACAAGGTCGAGGCGGTGGTGACGCCCGAGGTGTTCGGCGCGTTCGTCGCGGCGGGCGGGTCGGTCGAGACGGCGCCCGAGATCGCGGCGAGCCAGCTCTGCGACCGCATCGATGCCCCGCACGTCAAGGTCCTCGACGTCCGTCGGGCGGCCGAGCACGAGATCGAGAACATCGAGCACGCGGTCAATGTCGCCCACACGCGGCTCGTGCCGCGGATCGGCGAGGTGCCCGGCGGTGATGGACCGATCTACGTCCACTGTGCAGGCGGCATCCGCAGCGGCATGGCGGTCAGCGAACTCCGTCGTCGCGGCTTCGACGCCGTGAACGTGGCGGGCGGCTGGAGCGCGATGAAGAAGGCGGGCTGCGGCGCCACGGTCGCGGCCGGCTGATCCGAGTGTCGGACGAGCCCACGCGGGGCGGCGCATCCCGTCGAACGGATGCCCGCCCCGCGACCATGGTTCTCGTTCTCCATTCTCCCTCCGCCATATCTCCCTCCTCCCTCCTCTCCCCCCTCCTTCCCCTCTCCTCATGATCGAAGCCATCGGCGGCATTGTGATCGGCCTCTGCCTCGGCCTGCTCGGCTCCGGTGGATCGATTCTCACCGTGCCCGTGCTCGTCTACCTGCTGCAGCACGACCCCAAGGCCGCGATCGCCGAGAGTCTGGCCATCGTGGGCGGGATCGCGCTGGTCGGGGCGATCGAGCCCGCGGTGCGGAAGCGGATCGACTGGACAAGCGTCGTGTTCTTCGGGATTCCCGGGATCGGCGGCACGGTGCTCGGGGCGTGGGTCGCGCAGTACATGAGCGGCGTGGTGCAGCTGGTGCTCTTCTCGATCGTGATGCTGCTGGCCTCGGGGCTCATGCTGCGGGGGAAGACCCAGGCGGAGGAGGCGCCCACGGGGCGCTCCGTGCGCGACTACATCCTGATCGTCATCGAGGGACTCGGGGTGGGGGCGCTCACCGGCATCGTCGGCGTGGGCGGAGGATTCCTGATCGTGCCCGCGCTCGTGCTGCTCGGACGACTGCCGATGCGGCTCGCGGTCGGGACGAGCCTGCTCATCATCGCGCTCAAGAGCGGGGCGGGATTCCTCGAATATCACGGTCAGATGGTCGAGGCGAACATTCCGATCGCGTGGAAGACGATCGGCATCTTCATCGGCCTCGGGGCGGTCGGCACGCTCATCGGCGGCTCGATCGGCGGACGACTGCCGCAGCAGCGGCTGAAGCAGGTCTTCGCGGTGTTCCTGATCGTCATGGGCGGCGTGATCCTCGTGAAGGAAGGCCGCACGCTGGTGACCGCGGACGAAATCGTCGATCACGCCGAAGCGGACACGGCCACCGACTGATCCTGGCTCGGCCACGCGGCGCGGCGCATCCGGTAGTCTCCGAGGCATGATCCGCCTCGACGGCGTCTCGGTCCGGCTGGGACGCGGATCCAATGCGACGCAGGTGCTCGATCGCCTCGACCTCGCGATTCCGCGGGGCGCGACCGTGGCGCTCGTCGGCCCGAGCGGCTGCGGCAAGAGCACGGTCCTGCGGACGATTCTGGGCCTGATCTCGCCCGACACCGGATCGATCACGGTCGATGGCGTCGGAGTCGATGTCGCGAATCGCGGGGAGATCCGCCGACGCAGCGGCTTCGTCATCCAGGACGGCGGGCTGTTCCCGCACCTCACCGGGCGGGCCAACGCCGCACTTCCCATGGTGCGGGAACGGTGGTCTTCGGCGCGGATCGCCGCCCGTCTCGACGAGCTCGCCGCCCTCGTCGAACTCGAGTCCGAGATGCTCGACCGCCACCCGCTCGAACTCAGCGGCGGTCAGCGGCAGCGGGTCGCACTGATGCGGGCGCTGGCGCTCGAACCCGATCTCCTGCTCATGGACGAGCCGCTCGGGGCGCTTGATCCGCGGATCCGCTGGCGACTCCAGCAGCTCCTCCGCTCGCTGTTCGAACGGCTGGGGACCACGGTGGTGCTCGTGACCCACGACCTCGCCGAGGCCGACTGGTTCACCGACGACATCGCGCTCCTGCACGACGGGCGGGTCCGGCGCCGAGGACCGCTCGCCGAGATCGCCGCGGATCGCGACGACGACTTCGTCGCCGCGTTCGTCGAGTCGCACGAGCATCTCCGGCTCGCCGGCGAGGAGCCGTCGGCATGACTCCGCGATGGGCGATCCTGATGGTTCTCGTGCTGGCGGCGCCGCTTCGAGCCGCGGATCCGGTCGTGGTCGGTTCGAAGAACTTCACCGAGGGCGTGGTCGTCGGGGATCTGGCGACCCTCGTCCTCAAGGCGGCGGAGATCGATGCCACGCACCGGCGGTCGCTCGGCGGGACCCGCGTGCTCTTCGAGGCGGTGAAGAACGGGCAGATCGACGCGTACGGCGACTACACCGGCACGCTGTCGCAGGAGCTCGTTCCCGGCACGCCGCCCGAGCTGCCGGCCCTGCGGGCGGCGCTCGAGCCGCTCGGGCTCGGGATCACCGAGTCTCTGGGGTTCGACGACACCTATGCGATCGCGGTCCGACGCGATCTCGCCGAGGCGCTCGATCTGCGTCGGATCTCGGATCTGCGAGCGCATCCCGAGCTCGTGGTCGGCGTCGGCAACGAGTTCCTCGGGCGGTCGGACGGGTGGCCGGGGTTGCGGGACGCGTACGGACTTCCCCAGACCGATGTCCGCGGACTCGAGCACGATCTCGCGGTCGCGGCGCTTCGGGACGGGTCGATCGACGCGACCGACGTCTACACCACCGAAGCGAAGATCGATCCGCAGACCATGGTGCTGCTGGAGGACGATCTCGCGTTCTTCCCGCCGTACCAGTCGGTGATCGTGCATCGGCTGGATCTCGCGGATCGCGTGCCGGGCGCGATCGAGGCGCTCGCGAGCCTTGCGGGTCGGTTCGACGAGGCGGCGGTGCAGGCGATGAACGCCGCGGTCGAGATCGACGGGCGGCCCGAGGTCGAGGTCGCGGCCGAGGCGCTTCGTGCCACGCTCGGACTCGAGGTGGACGCGGTGGCGGCCGGGATCGGGCGTCGGATCCTGCAGCGAACGCTGGAGCATCTGCGACTGGTGCTGATCGCCATGGCGCTCGGGATCGGCGTCGGGGTGCCGCTCGGCGTCGCGGCGTTCCGGCATCCCGGGCCGGGCCGATGGATCCTCGGGCTCACCGGTGTGCTGCAGACGATTCCGAGTCTGGCGCTGCTGGTCTTCATGATCCCGCTGCTCGGCATCGGCGCAGCACCCGCGATCGCGGCGCTGTTCCTGTACAGCCTGCTGCCGATCGTCCGCAACACCGAACTTGGGCTGCGGTCGATCCCGCCGAGTCTCCAGGAATCCGCCGCGGTGCTGGGATTCGGGGCGTGGGAGCGATTCCGCCGGATCGACCTCCCGCTGGCGATGCCCGCGATGCTCGCGGGCATTCGCACCAGCACGGTCATGATCATCGGATTCGCGGTGCTGGGGGCGCTGATCGGGGCCGGCGGCTACGGCCAGCCGATCCTCAACGGCGTTCGTCTGCTCGACGATCGACTCATCATGGAGGGGGCGATTCCGGCCGCGGT
>JAUIHC010000211.1 GCA_030432455.1 Phycisphaerae bacterium
GATCTTCTGAGAGCCACCCGCACGGGATGACGATGACGACGCTTCCGCCGCTGCGTTTCGAACCCATCCTCAAGCACCGGGCCTGGGGCGGGGATCGCCTGAGACGCTTCGGACGCGCGGTCCCGGACCACGCCCGCATCGGCGAGTCGTGGGATCTCGCCGACCTTCCCGAGTCGATCGAGGACGGCCGCTCCCGGGTCGCCGACGGGCCGCTGGCAGGCCGGACCCTGGCCGACATCCGCAGCGATCACCCCGATGCCGTCCTCGGCCGCCTCGCCCCCGCCGCCACCGGCGGGTTTCCGATGCTCGTCAAGCTGCTCGACGCCCGCGAGAATCTCTCGGTGCAGGTCCATCCGGATCCGGCCTACGCCGCGGCGCACCCCGGGACCTTCGTGAAGAACGAGGCGTGGTTCGTCCTCGACGCCGAGCCCGGCGCGGCGGTCTATCGAGGGATCGATCCGACGTGCTCGCCCGAGACCTTCTTCGCGGCGGCAACATCGGGCGATCTGCTGCAGCATCTGACCCGGATCGAAGTCCACCCCGGGGATTGCGTCCGACTTCCGAGCGGCATCTGCCACGCGCTGGGCGAAGGCGTGCTGGTGGCGGAGGTCCAGACTCCCAGCGACACCACCTTCCGAGTCTGGGACTGGAATCGCGACGATCCGAACCGTCCGCTTCATCTCGACGAGGCCAGGGCGTGCATGCGGTTCGGCGACCGACAGGACGACGGCCGACCGCCGGTGACGCGACTCGGGTCGATTCCCGCGGTCGAACGCGACGGCATCACCACCCGCCGGGCGTGCACCACCGACGACTTCACGATCGATCACCTCGAACTGACCGCAGGCTCGCGGCTGCCGGTCGCGATGGACGGCGAGCCGCGGGTGCTGATCGGCCTTCGCGGGGCCGGGACGGTGACCGACGCGGCCGGGCGGACGACCCGCCTGGCGTCCGGCGACACCATCCTTCTTCCGGCACGCTGCGATCACCCCGTCATTCAGGCCGACGAGGATCTGGCCGTCCTCTGGGTTGATCTTCCCGCCGTCCCGGCCACCGCCCTCGCCTGACCAGCCCCACCGCCACACGCCGGCACCCGCCTCACGCGGCCGATCGAGGCGATCGTCATCGAGACGCCGCATCGAGCCGCCGCGTCGAGCCGCCGGTCACGCAGGTGAATGAATCCGGCCCGCTCCCGTATACTCTCCGCGTGATGGACGCCTCCGGACCGATCTCATTCCGCGCCGCCGCCGCCTACGGCGTCTCCTCGACCCGCCAGGCCGGGGCCCCCCGGCCGACCGCGGCCGTGACGGCCGGCCAGGAGATCCGGCCTCCGGTCGTGGACATCGTCGAGACGGCGTCGAGCCGCGTCGACGGCCTCCGACGGCTGGTCGCGGGCACGGTCCGCAGCGACATCAATCGCGGTCTCGGCTTCGACGAGGACGGCCCCCGCGGCACCGCCCCGCGACCGACCCCGCCGCGGGCCGATGGCTCGCTCCATCTCTACAACCGACAGGCCGATCGCATGGAGGCCGCCACCGGCGTGGCCATCGGCCGATCGCTCGACGTGCAGGGCTGACGCCGCTCCACGCGACCGCCGCGGCTTCCCGCATCCGTCGGTTGTGACCTCCCCGCAAGACCGGTATTCTTCGCCCTTCTCCGCAGCACCGCGTGACAGGCAGGGTCGGCCCCGTCTGGACATGCGGTCGGCCTCGATCGGCACGGTCGCGGCATGCGGTTTCTGAACCCGCCCCCACCCGAGGAGCACCCCCAGCCATGGCTTCGACCGGCACCGTCCTCCAGGTCATCGGATCGACCTTCGACGCCCAGTTCCCCGAGAGCGACCTCCCGGAGATCTACAACGCGATCGACGTGGAACTCGAACAGGACGGTCGGAAGACCCGACTCGTGGGCGAGGTCGCCAAGCACCTCGGCGGCGGCGCCGTCCGCTGCGTGGCGCTCGGCTCGACCGACGGCATGCGTCGCGGCCAGCCCTGCGTGGACACCGGCTCGCCGGTCCGCGTGCCGGTCGGCGAGAAGGTCCTCGGTCGCGTCTTCAACCTGCTCGGCGAGCCGGTGGACGAGCGTGGACCGGTCGATGCCGACAAGTCGAGCCCGATCCACCGCGACCCGCCCGAG
This sequence comes from Phycisphaerae bacterium, assembly GCA_030432455.1. Taxonomy (GTDB): domain Bacteria; phylum Planctomycetota; class Phycisphaerae; order Phycisphaerales; family SM1A02. The sequence continues at coordinate 2,137 of JAUIHC010000211.1, forward strand.
TTCGTCGACCTCAACCCCAAGACCGAGATCCTCGAGACCGGCATCAAGGTCGTGGACCTGCTCTGCCCGTTCGTCCGCGGTGGCAAGATCGGTCTCTTCGGTGGTGCGGGCGTCGGCAAGACGGTCGTCATCCAGGAGATGATCGCCCGCGTGGCCCGAAACTTCGGTGGCTACTCGGTGTTCTGCGGCGTCGGCGAGCGGACCCGCGAAGGCAACGACCTCTGGCTCGAGATGCAGGAGGCCGAGTACAAGGACAGCGACGGCAACACCGCGCACGTCCTCGACAAGGTGGCGATGGTGTTCGGTCAGATGAACGAGCCGCCGGGCGCCCGTCTCCGCGTCGCCCTCTCCGGCCTCGCGATGGCCGAGGAGTTCCGCGACGCCTCCGGCAAGGAGACGCTGATCTTCGTGGACAACGTCTTCCGCTTCACCCAGGCGGGTTCCGAGGTGTCGGCCCTTCTCGGCCGCATGCCGTCCGCCGTGGGTTACCAGCCCAACCTCGCCACCGAGATGGGTTCGCTCCAGGAGCGGATCACCTCGACCCGCAACGGCGCGATCACCTCGGTGCAGGCGATCTATGTGCCGGCGGACGACCTCACCGACCCCGCCCCGGCGACGACCTTCGCCCACCTCGACGCGTTCGTGGTGCTCGAGCGCAAGATCGCCGAGAAGGGCATCTACCCCGCGGTCGATCCGCTCGGTTCCTCGAGCCGCATCCTCGACCCGAACGTGATCGGCGAGCGGCACTACAGCGTCGCCCGCAAGGTCCAGTCGATCCTCCAGCGGTACAAGGACCTTCAGGACATCATCGCCATCCTCGGCGTCGATGAACTGAGCGAAGAGGACAAGCTCACCGTGAGCCGCGCCCGAAAGATCGAGCGGTTCCTCTCGCAGCCGTTCTACGTGGGCGAGGTGTTCACCGGCTTCCCCGGCATCACCACCAGCCTCGAGGAGACCATCGACTCGTTCGAGCGTCTCTGCAACGGCGAGGGCGACGATCTCCCGGAGAACTCGTTCATGTACGTCGGCACCCTCGACGACGCCCGGGCCAAGGCCGAGAAGATGGCCGCCGAGGCCTGAGTCCCGACCACGATCACCGATTCCAACCCGCCGGCGGACGTCCTCGACGTCCGCCGGCGGTTGTTCAGGGGCGGACCGAAGGCGTCAGCGGTCGCGCGGCGGCGCGGGATCCGCGAAGAGCGGCGTCCGGCCGGAGGCTCCATCGCCCTCGGCGTCCCGGATCCGATCGACCGGCGGTCGCCAGGTGAGCACCCGGCCGTCCGCGTCGAACCACACGACCCAGACTCGATCCGGCACGGTTCCGGGGAAGGTGCCCGCCGTGGCCATCGTGCTCAGGGTGTCGCCGTACTGCCACCTCGGTCCGGCGATGACGGCACCGTCCTCTCCGGTCTCGGCAGGCACGACCACGCTGGGATCGCCGAGAAGATCGCACACCTCGGCCTCGGACATGCCGGCCTGCAGGAGGCCGAAGGACGATTCATGCGGCGGGGCGCAGGCCGCGGGGACGAGGCCGACCAGCACCAGCACCACGAGCGATCGCCAGCCGGCCGACAGGACTCGGTGCTGGCTGCGATGGATGGGCCGTCGATCACGCATGCCGGGAGCGTATCCGCCACCAGGGGAGAGAACGCGCGGCTTGGCGTACGATCGCGGCATGACGACCACCACCACGACCCCCGCGACCTCCACCCCCCCGTTCCTTGGCGACGCCGATCGCATCGCGACGGTGAACGCCCTCGTCGAACGCCACGGCGAGCCCGCCCGCGAACGAGCGGAACGCGGTGTCGGCCAGTGCGCCGATCGCTGGGTGGAACGCGACGGCGACGCCGAGGCGTTCCAAACCTTCTGCCTCGACCACTTCGTCGCCACCGACGAGGATCGAACCCGCCTGCTCGATCGGCTCGAGACCGCACTCGAGCAGGTCCGCGGACATCTCTACGAGATGCGTCGCAACCTGCGTCGCTGGAGCGATCTGGTCGGCGACAGTCTGCCCAAGACCGACTCGCTGCTGGCGACGTTCGATCCGGCCCCCGATCTCGCCGAGCAGTCGTACGCCCAGAAGCTCGCCTTCGTCGCCCTGCTCAACCTCGAGCGTTCGACGCTCGACGACATGCTCGCCCGCGGCGGCGGGTGGAACAGCGACCGATGGGCGGAGGCCCGTATCGCCGGCTCGTTCGGCCCCCGGATTCCCAAGGAGGTGGCCGACCTCGCCCGCGAGCTGCACTTCAAGAGCTACCACTGGGTCTCGAACTTCCACATCCCGGTGGGGACGATGGTCGATGCCACGGGCCGACGATGGTTCGAGGCGGACCGCGCCCTTCTGGCGCACTGGCTCGTGCGTGAGGAGATCAAGGCCGGCTACAACGATCCCGACGGCGTGCAGAAGCAGCGGGCGCTGGCGTGGACGATGAGCCGGTACATCGACGGCTCCCTGCCGCAGGCGGTGATGGACCGCGGCTCGACCGCGGACTGGAATCCCGCGACCAACACGATCGACGGCGGTGACGCGGGGGAGACGATCGGTCTCCTCCGCTACGAGCACTGGATGGACAACGTCACCGTGGCCCGGGCCTACGACGCCCATCATCCCGAGCACCCCACCGCGATCGCCCGCAAGTTCGGACTCGAACGGGAGATTCCCGAGGACGAGGTCGAGCAGCTCCTGGTCGAGCTGCTGGCGGCCCCGGTCCGGGCGGATCTCTCCCGCCTCCTCGCGACGCGGCTCGGCCGCCCGCTCGAAGCCCACGACATCTACTTCGACGATCTCTTCGAGACCCGCGACGCCGACGAGATGAACGCCGAGGTCACCCGGCTCTTCCCCGACGAGACGGCGTTCGAGAAGGCCCTTCCGGACGTGCTGCGCGGCCTCGGATGGCCGGAGGACGAGGCCGACTTCCTCGGCACGCGGGTACGGGTCGAGATCGCCCGCGGGTCGGGACACGCGATGCGGCCGCAACTCGCGGAGTACGGCGCCTGGCTTCGCACCAATCGCCTCAAGGACCAGCTCGGCTGGGACGGCTTCGACACCGCGATGCACGAACTCGGGCACAACCTCGAGCAGCTCTGCTCGACCTTCTTCGTGCCCCGGCCCGCCCTCCGCGGCGTGCCCAACACCGCGTGCACCGAGGCGTTCGCCTTCCTCTACCAGTCGCTCGCCAAGCGGGTGCTCGGCATCGAGGACGCCGCGGCCGCCGAGCGGGCGTACCACGAGGAGACGATCGCCGCGATGCTCATGACCTGCCAGATCGCGGGCCCGAGCCTCGTCGAACTCCGCACCTGGCGGGAGATCTACCAGCTCGGCGACGCCTGCACGCCCGACGCGATCCGGAACGCGGTGCTCCGGCACTCCGAGAATGTCTGGAACGAGTTCTTCCAGCCGCACTACGGCGACGATCCCTACCACATCCTCGGGGCGTACCAGCACATGCTCGGCCACCCGCTCTATCTCGCCGACTACGCGATCGGCCGGACCATGAGCCACCAGATCCGCAGCCACATGCGGGGCCGCGACCTCGCGGCGGAGACGAAGCGGATCTGCTCGATCGGATCGGTGACGCCCGACGCGTGGATGCGCGAAGCGGTCGGCGGCCCACTCTCACCGACGCCGCTCGTG
>JAUIHC010000212.1 GCA_030432455.1 Phycisphaerae bacterium
CGACGACGGCCCCGTCCCGGTCTACCTCGGCGTGTCGAAGGCGGCCCTCGCGCTGGTGCTCTGCTACCTCTCCGTGAGCGTGGTGCTGACCACCAAGGACGACTTCCGTCTGGTCATCCCCTATGTCGAGTTCGCGCGTCAGGCCCGCGGCGTGCGGGCGATGGTCGTGGACACCAGCGCCCTCATCGACGGCCGCATCGACGCGGTCGGGCAGGCGGGGTTCATCGACGCCCCGGTGCTCATCCCGGGATTCGTGCTGGAGGAGTTGCAGCGGCTCGCCGACAGCGACGATCGGCAGCGACGATTCCGCGGGCGTCGCGGCCTCGACATGGTCGCCCGCCTGCAGCAGAACCCGTTCCTCGATGTGGCGATCGACGAGTCGCGACCCGAGGGTGTCGGCGTGGACGCGATGCTGGTGAGCCTCGCCCGCGAGCAGGAGATGCGGATCCTCACCAACGACCAGAACCTGCGTCGGATCGCGGAGATCAACGGACTTCGGGTGCTCAACCTCAACGATCTCGCCGCGGGCCTGCGGGCCGCCGCGATCCCCGGCGACCAACTCGATATCGAGATCGTCAAGCGAGGCGAAAGCGCCGACCAGGGCGTCGGCTACCTGCCCGACGGCACGATGGTCGTGGTGGAGAACAGCGCCGATCGCGTCGGCGAGTCGATCGTCGCCACCGTCACCAACGTTCTCCAGACGAGTGCGGGGCGGCTGGTCTTCGCCCGCCCCGGCACCGATCCGTTGAGCGAGGAGGAGGCGGCGCAGGCGCGGCACGCGTCGAGCCTTCGCGATGCCGCGACCCGCCAGCCCAAGGCCGTCGGTCCGGGCCCTCGGGCCGAAGGGGACCGCCCGCCCCGCGGCGGTCGCTCGCGGCGTCGGTGACCGGCCGCCGCCGGCTCAGCCGCCGCCGTCGAAGGCGCGGCGGAACGCGTCGAGCCGATCGCCCCACGCCTCCGCCCGCCGGGCCGCGTCGCCGCTGATCGGCTGACGCACCTGATGCAGCGAGAGTGTGGGCTGGAAGCGAGCGGCCCGTCCACCCCCGTCCGCCGACTCCGCGCGATGCGGTTCCAGACACGCCTGGTTCCATGGCAGACCGGTCGCCTCGATGATGCGGGGAATCCAGATGGCCGGATCGGCGACGAGATCCTCGTAGGTCAGGTCGAGCCACGGATTCGGAAGTCTCTCGCGAACCGCGTCCACGAACCGACGCTCGGCCCGCATGAGGCGACCTATCCAGTCCAGTCGCGTGGCCCACGCCATGCGATCGGGCGGCAGGTCCTGACCGAGGATCGAGATCGCGTTGGCGGCGGGATCGCGCACCAGCCGGATGATCGCGGCGTTCGGGAACCAGAAGCCGATCGTGCCGAGATACGCCCAGTTCTGCAGATGCTTGGAGACGATCCGCTCGGCCGGGCCGCCGAGCTCCACGAGGCGATCCAGTGCCTGCCGACGCATGGCATCGGCGATGTCCCCCGACACGCGAAGCGGTCCCAGCGCGTGATCCTCGCCCACGTCGTCACGACGGTCGCGGATGACGTCCTGCAGCACGCCCGATTCACCGATCGTCGCGACCGCGGGATGGGCTCCGAGGATCCGCTCGACCAGCGAGGTCCCGGACCGGGGAAGCCCCGCGATGAAGACGGGGAGGCGACTCGACCGCGGACCGTCATCCTCAGGATCGGCCGGCTCGAAGGTCGGCAGGTCCGCCGCCACCTGCTCCATCCGCCGGTCGTAGGCATCGGGGTCGAAGACCGTCCTGACCTGTGCCTGCCCCTCCTCGAACGACGCCAGCGCCGCGTCGAGCTCGCCCCGCTTCTCGAGGATCCGACCACGCCGCAGGAACACACGCCGCCGCAGCACGGGCGGGATCGATCCCGCCTTGAGGAATCCCTCGGCCGCGTCGAGCGCCTCGTCGTGCCGCCCGAGCAGGTCGAGCACGGTGATCAGGCATTCGCCGGTGTCCGGATCGAGCGAACGTCGCGCGCCCACCGACCTGATGAACTCGAACGCCCCGTCGAGATCACCGGAACTCTCCATCGCCCGAGCAAGCATCGCTTCGGCGCCGACATGGCCCGGCGACCGCTTCAACGCCTCGCGACACGCCGCGATCATCTCCGGGAACCGGCCGTGGAACTTGTGCAGGGAGGCCTGATCCAGCATGGTCAGCGGGTTGCGGGGATCGAGCTTCGCGGACTTGAGCAGCCAACGCTCCGCCTCCGCGTAGCGGCCGCTCCGCATCTCGACGAGCCCCTTGGCCCGCACCGCCGCCGGATCTCTCGGGCGCTTCGCCACGATCGGATCCACGATCGCCCTCGCCTCCGCGTTGCGACCGGCCTTGAGCAACTCCATCGCGCGGCTGAGCTGAGGGTCGGGCCGAGAGACGGACGACGCGACGGCGGGACGGGATGGGCGTTGGGGGCGGCGTGGCATGGGGGGTGATGGTAATTGTCGTTGTGGCCGGCGTCCTGTTCTTCCCGGCGACGGGCACACGACGATTCCGCTCCCCCGCGTGCGGGGGAGCGGAATCGTCGTGGCCACCACGGACGCGCTCTCGGAAACATCCCCGCGGCCCCGGACGTCCCCTCGAACGCCCGAGGCCGCGGTGGGCTCGTTCCGGATGTCGTCTCTCTCGACGTCCGCGTCAGCGGCCCAGGGCGAGCAGCTGGGTGATGAGTTCATCGGTCGTCGTGATCACTCGACTTGCGGCCGAATAGCCGGTCGAGGCGAGGATCATGTTGATGAACTCCTGCGACAGGTCCACGTTCGAGAGCTCGAGCGCGCCGCCCACGACTCGACCGGTGCCGAAGTCGCGGGGCTTCGCGATGAGCGGCGTGCCGGAGTTCGGACCGCTGCCGAAGAGGTTGTCGCCCGCGTCCACGAGGCCCTCGGGGTTCGAGAACTTCGCCAGCGCGACCTGCCCGATCGTTCGCGTGAGTCCGTTGGTGAACGACCCCGAGATCGTGCCGTCCTCGCCGATCGAGAACGAGCCGAGCGTGCCGATCGGCGAGCCGTCCTGGAACACTGCCGCGAGATTGCTCGCGCTGTCGGTGAAGCTGGAGACCGCGTCGGTGCCGCTGTCGAAGTCCATGTTGACCGTGAGCGGGTTCACCGCGCCGTTGGCCCGCTGGATCGAGAAGCTCTGATTGCTCGCGTTCACGAACCGACCGTTCGAGTCGAAGGTCACCTCGCCGAGGGCCAGCAGACGGTCGGTGGCGTCGTTGTCGCTCGACTCGGCCACGAACTCCCAGGTCGTGCCCCCGGACGCGGTCGTGCCCTGCAGCACGAACGACAGGTCGATCGTGAGCGGGGTGCCGAGCGAGTCGTAGACCACGAAGCTGGTCCGCACGCTCTCGCCGTTCGCATCGGCGATCTGGGTCATGACCAGCGGATTGCCGAGGCCTGCCCCGGGCACGTTCACCGTGATGTCGCCGGTCTCGATGTCGAGGGCCTGAACCTCGCCCTCGTTGCCGGTGACGACGATCGCCCCGTTCGCGTCGATGGTGATCGAGCCGCCGAGGTCGCTCACCGAGCCGATCGAGGTCGAGTCGGTGCCGAGATACTCGTCGAGGAAGGCGACATAGTCGCCGAAAGTGGTGCCGAATCCGTCGGTGCCCTCGACCGCGGTCGCACTGATCGCGAAGGTCGCGGCGCCGAGATCCTTGCCGCCCTTCTCGACGCCCGCGATCGTGATCGAGCTGTCGCCCGCGGCCATGGTGGCGGCCTCGAACGCGAGGGTGAAGCCCCCCGCCCCGTCGCTCACGTAGATGTCGGTCGCGGTGAGATCGGTCGCGGCGGTCACGGGCGTGGTGCCCGCGGCATCGGTGTAGAACGCGCGGCTGGTGTGGACCGAGCCGCTGGTCGCGACCTCGCCCGAGGCGTTCAGGTTGCCGTTGAAGATGACGTTGCGGGTCTGCTCCGCGAGCGTCATGGTGCCGACCGGGATGTTGAGTTCCACGAGGTCGCCGTCGATGACGTTGAACTGGTCGTCCACCGCGAAGCCCATGACCTTCGCACCCGACTGGGTGATGAGGTCGTTCTCGGGATTCCGGATGAAGCTTCCCGAGCGGGTGAAGAGTCGCGAGCCGGCCTGGTTCACGATGAAGAATCCATCGCCCTCGATCGCGAGGTCGGTGGCCACGCCGGTGACGCCGATCGCACCGTTGTTGAAGTTCCGCTGGGTGCCGGCCACGGTCACGCCGAGACCGACCTGCCCCGGGTTGGAGCCGCCGGTGTTCTCGCTGGGCGCGGTGCCCAGCGAGAAGTTCCGGCTGAAGGTCGGCGTGAAGGTCATCCGGTTCGACTTGAACGCGGTCGTGTTGACATTCGCGATGTTGTTGCCGATCACGTCGAGACGACGCGAGTTCGAGATCAGACCCGAGAGGCCGGTGAAGAGCGCGGTGGTCGATGCCATGGTTCGGACTCCTTGTCCCTGGCGTGGGCGTCGCGGTCAGGCCGCGTCGCCGTGTGCATCCTGCGGGTGGTTGGTATCGGAAAGGGGGCGGGCCGCAAGGATCGCCTCGGCGATCGCGGGCGGCACGGACGCCGCGGAGGGACCCGCGACGGTGGTGATTCGATCGGTGTCGCCGACGACGAGCCGTACCGCGGCGTCGATCGGCCGAAGGGCGTCGCCTTCCGCCGCATCGAGCTCGCCCTCGAGCCGACGGTCGTCGACCGAGAGCACGAGCGGACGATCGTCGACGACCACGAGCACGCTGCGGTATCCCGCGGTCTCGGCCGCGTCGGCGACCTGCCCGAGCCGCTCCCGCACGCCGTCGGCGAGCGGCGAGTCGAGTGCCGACTGATCGATCGGGCGACCGCTCGCGAACTCGCCGCCCGCGGCGCGGGCGAGGAGATCGTCGAAGCCGGCCCGGTCGATCGGTTCCCGACCGCCGCCCGCGCGGCCCGTCCCCGCGGGTCGGACCGCGGGTTCGAGTCGTCGAAGAAGCTGGCGGGCGTCGAGGTTCACGTCGGTGGTGCCTTGAGGTGGTTCGGGTCGGACGACGAGGGCGGATCAGCCGGCGGGCTGCTGCTGCGGCAGGCTCGCCGGATCGACGATGACGGTGACGTTGTCGGCCGGAATCTCCCAGCCGGTGTCCAGCTGGAGGGTCACGTTGTCACCCTCGCGGAGCACCGCGAAGACGTTGCCGACGACCCGCTCGTTGGTGGTGGTGAGTCCCTCGACCGTCTTGCCGATCAGGTTGCCCGCGGTGGCGAGCTGGTTCTGGAAGACGATCGACTGGAGGTTCTTGGTGAGGTCGATGTCGCTCTCGATCGCGCGGATCGAGTTCAACTGCTCGAGCAGGGCCGACGAGTCGTTGGGCTCGAAGGGGTCCTGCTGCTGGAGCTCCGTGAAGATGATCTTCATGAAGTCCTCGGACGAGAGCTCGTTGAAGCGGTTGGTGCCCCCGGCTCCCCCGATCGCTCCGGCGGCGTTGGCTGAGATCGCACTCATGGATCGAACCTCCTCGAACCCCGTGCGGGGTCAGGTAGCCGAGACGCCCGCACCCGCGAGCACCTCGCCGAACTCGACGGCCTCCGGCCGTCCCGAGCCGTCTCCGCGGCCCGCATGCCGTCTCGACGCGTCGTCGCGCCGACCACGGCTCCGTCCATCACCGGCATCCTGCCGGTCGGAGGCGTCCTGGCCTCCGCGGGCGTCCTGCCCGTCACCCCGGTTCTCCGACCGGGTGTTCGAGGACGACTCGCTGGTCCGCCCCGCGGTCTCCACCGCGAGTCGATCGACCGCGAGCCCGCGATCCTCGAGGGC
>JAUIHC010000213.1 GCA_030432455.1 Phycisphaerae bacterium
AGGCGGGGCGGGGCGCGGGCATGGCGGGATCCGGCGAGGAAGGTGGAGGGCGGGTGCGACGTCGGTCGAGGGAGAGGGCGGGGTCGCGCGGTACGCTTCGCCGCCACGGCGGGTGGACCCTCGCCACCCGCGTCTCCATCGACCTGATCGCCCCGGAAACCGCACATGTCCGCGACCGCCGACCTGCACGCCCTCGGCCAGAGCCTCTGGCTGGACAACATCACCCGCGACCTCCTCGACGACGGCACCCTCCAGCGGTACATCGACGACCTTGCGGTGACCGGTCTGACCTCGAACCCGTCGATCTTCCAGAAGGCGATCGCCGGGTCGGCCAGCTACGAGCCGCAGCTTCGCGAACTGGAAGGCGCGGGGCTCGACACCGAGGGCCTCTTCTTCGAACTGGCGATGGCGGATCTCCGCCGGGCCGCGGATCTCTTCGCCCCGGTCCACGCGGGCACCGACGGCATCGACGGCTGGGTGAGCCTGGAGGTCTCGCCGCTCCTGGCGAACGACACCGACTCGACCGTGGCGCAGGCGAAGGATCTGCACGCCCGGGCCGGCAGGCCCAACCTCTACATCAAGGTGCCGGGCACGCCCGAGGGCATTCCCGCGATCGAGGAACTCATCTTCGCGGGCATCCCGATCAACGTGACGCTCCTCTTCAGCCGCGAGCAGTACCTGGCCGCGGCCGAGGCGTACACCCGCGGCATCGAGCGCCGCGTCGAGGCGGGCCTCGACCCGAAGGTGTGTTCGGTCGCGAGCCTCTTCATCAGCCGTTGGGATCGGGCCGTGGCGGACACCGTGTCGGACGACCTGAAGGACACGCTCGGGCTGGCGATCGGTCGTCAGTCATACGCGGCCTTCGTCGATCTCTGCCGAAGCGAGCGATGGACGACGCTGAAGGCGGCGGGGGCCACCCCGCAGCGTCTGCTCTTCGCCTCGACCGGCACCAAGGACCCCGCGACCCCCGACACCCTCTACATCGACGGGCTCGCGGCGCCCGACACCGTGAACACGATGCCCGAGAACACGCTGCTGGCCTTCCACGACCACGGCTCGGTCGCGGCGGGGGCGCTGCCCGAGGATGGCGGCGACGCCGAGGATGTGCTTGCAGGCTTCCGCGCGGCCGGCATCGATCTCGACGCCCTTGCCCTCACGCTGCAGGTCGATGGTGCCAAGGCGTTCGTCGACTCGTGGAACGCGATGATCGCCGACATCGCCGAGAAGGCGAAGAGCCTCGCGGACGCCTGACCCGACCTCCACTCTCCACTCTCCACTCTCTACTCTCCTTTCCCCCCATGTCATTCCTCGACGAACTTCGCTGGCGTGGTCTCCTCCATCAGACCACCTCCGACACGATCGACGCCCATCTCGCGTCGGGCACCCGGCGGGCCTACGCGGGCTTCGATCCGACCGCCGACAGTCTCACGATCGGGAATCTCATCCCGATCATGCTGCTGGCGCACTTCCAGCGGGCGGGGCATCGGCCGGTGGTGGTGACCGGGGGCGGCACCGGACTCATCGGCGACCCGAGCGGCAAGAGCGCCGAACGCCCGCTCCTCACGCCCGATCAGGTGCAGGCGAACGTCGATCGCATCCGTCCGATCTTCGAACGCGTGCTGGAGTTCGGCGGCGACGCCGGGGCCGAGATGGTGGACAACCATGACTGGCTCGGCCGCATCGGCTACATCGAGCTGCTCCGCGACATCGGGAAGCACTTCTCGGTGAACGTGATGATGCAGAAGGACTCGGTCGCCTCGCGGTTGAACGAACGCGAGCAGGGCATCAGCTACACCGAGTTCAGCTACCAGGTGCTGCAGGCGTACGACTTCCTGCACCTGCATCGCACGCGGGGCGTCACGATCCAGCTCGGGGGCAGCGATCAGTACGGCAACATCGTCGCCGGCATCGATCTCATCCGGCGTCTCGAACGCGTGTCCGACGGCGAGGGCGGGACGATCGGGGCCGAGACCTTCGGCGTCACCTGCCCGCTGGTCACCAAGGCGGACGGCGGCAAGATCGGCAAGACCGAGACCGGCGCGGTCTGGCTGACCGCGGGTCGGACCAGTCCGTATCGCTTCCACCAGTTCTGGCTGAACACCACCGACGCCGACGTGGTGAACTTCCTCAAGTGGTACACCTTCGTCGAGCGTGAGGAGATCGAGGCGCTCGAGACCGCGACCGCGGAGCGTCCGCAGGAGCGGGCGGCCCAGAAGCGACTGGCCGACGAGGTCACCCGCATGATGCACGGCCAGTCGGAGGTGGATGCCGCGATCCAGGCCGCGACCGCGTTGTTCAGCGGCGAGGTCCGCGGACTCGACGCCGCGACCCTCGGTGCGATCGCCGACGATCTCGGGGCGACCGAGCGGTCACGCCACGAACTGGCCGGGGCCGAGCCGCCCACGGTCGGCGGGCTGCTCAAGGACCTCGGGCTCGCATCGAGCAACCGCGAGGTCCGGGAGTTCATCGGCGGCGGAGCGGTGCGGGTCAACGGCGAATCGATCGCCGAGGATCGCGCCCTCTCGACCGACGACATCCTCGAAGGCGGCTACACCCTGATCCGACGCGGCCGCAAGAACTGGGCTGCCGTGCGGTGGGGCGAGTAGGCAGGCCGTCGGAGAGGTGGAGAACCAACGCACGCACCTCTCTCCACGACGACGGCGACTATCGCTCCCGAATCCGAAGCGTGATCCGGGGGCTGCTCGTCGCGTCGCCGCCGACCGAGGTCACCGTGACGCCCGCGGGGAGGCTCCAGAGGGTCACCGGCTTCTCTTCGATCCGCTTCAACAGATCGTCGCTGGTGAGGTGGACGAACGCGATCACGCCGACGTCGCCGTCGCGGTCGCGAAGCCGCTGGATCGTCTCGGCCGGTCCGCGAAGGACGACATCCCGCAGGAACGCGCTCGCCGGATCGACCTCCACCGTCCAGTCATCGAGGTCCGCGGCCGGGCCGGCGATCTGCACCGGCACCGGTGAGGACAGCGAGAGCTCCGACTCGTTGGAGTCCAGGGCGAGTCGGACCTCGGCCGTCCGGGGCTGGATCCGGACGGACTCGCGGGTGCCGGCCAGCGAGGCCGGGAGCTGGAGCGGAACCTCGAACTGATGTCGCCGTCCGGTCTCGCGTCCCGCGAGATCGCGATCGGACACCCTCGCCTCCAGTTGGAGATCCTCGATCGCGGCGAGGTCGCCGGGGAGGACGATCGTCGCGGTCTCCGGGACGACCTCGACGCGGCCGGTGGTCCGAACGCCGCTCGGCAGGACCGGCACGATTCGGACCTCGCGGGTGGCCAGAGGCGAGATCTCGATTGCGATCGACTCGGGCTCCGCCCCGACCACGGTGACCGGCAGCCGCCACTGGGCGACGATCGACTCGCCGAGTTGGGCGAGATCGATCTCGTGCGGACCGGGCTCCGCGGGAATGCCGTGCGTGCCGGGGGTGACGGCGATCGGTTCACGCAGTCGTTCGGCGACCGCATCGATCGCGCGCCGCGGTCCCCGGACCTGAAGCCGCAGGGTCGAGACCTCGGCGGGCTCGATCCGCATCGAGTCCGCGGTCGGGGCGACGAATCGGATGTCCGTGAAGGCGGGCTCGGTCTCGCGGGTCTCCCCGGCGGCCCACATCCAGATCAGCAGGGTCACCAGCGAGACCGCCACGATGTTCACGACCCGCTCGCGGCCGTCGGTGGTGCGGCTCATGTCGTCTCCCCTTGATCGTCCGGACCGGCCCGGGCTGTGGACGGTTCGACGGGGGGCTCCAGCCGGACCTCCAGCCGTCGGGCAAGCTCTTCCGCCACCCGATCGCGACCGACCGGCGCGGAGAGCTCGCCGTTCTCGGCGAAGCGGATCCGACCGTTCTCCTCGCTCACCACCACCACCACGCAGTCGGAGTCGAGGGTGACCCCGACCGCCGCTCGATGCCTGCTGCCAAGATGGCTCGGGACGAGCCCCGGAGGCGCCAGGGGAAGCTGCACCTTCGCAGCGGCCACCCGATCGCCTCGAATCACCACCGCGAGATCGTGGAGCGGATTGTTGGGATAGAAGATCGCCTGCAGGAGCCGCGGATCGACGGTCGCGTCGATCGGCACCGAGTTGCGAAGCAGACTCTCGAGCCCGAGTCCCCGTTCGAAGACGATGATCGCCCCGAACTGGCTCTTGGACAGGAAGTCCACGGCCTCGCCGGCCGCCAGGATCACCCGATCGCGGGCCGACGGGCCGCGGCCGAAGAACTTGGCCTGACCGAGCGTGATCATCGCCTGCCGGAGTTCGGGTTGGAAGACCACCACGAGCATGATCGCCACCAGGCCGACCACGCGGTCGCTCAGGAAGCGGAGTCGGGCGAAGGTGTCGTTGCCGTCGCCGGTGAGACGGAGCACGATCGCGAAGACCACCACCAGCACCGCGAAGCCGCGGATGACGCCGGCGCCGCTCGATCGTCGGAGGAAGCGAAGGATGGTCCAGACGATCGCCCAGATCAACGCCAGCTCGACCACGAGCTCGATCGGCCCGTAGCCTCGAAAGGCGTCGGTCAGGGGTGCGAGAAAGTCCATGCGGCGATCGCGAGTATAGCTCTGGCGGTCCCGTGGCATTCGGCGGCGACGGTAGGATGCCGCCATGTCCACGCCGTTGAAGGGACTCGTCATCGGTCGCTCGTCGGGGCATTGCGCCGCGACCGGGCGGGAACTCACGCCCGGAGAACCGTGCTTCACCGCGTTGGTGCGACCCGAGGTCGACCCGGCCGGGGGTGGTGGGGCCGGCGATCGGCCGGTCTTCGATCGGCTCGACTACGACCCGGATGCGTGGCCCGAGGTCCGCGACTCCGGCTCGCTGGGCGATCGTCTGCTGTGCTGGTGGCGGACGGAGGTGCCCGAGCCGGGCGGTCGCAAGCATCTCTTCGTCGATGACGAGACGCTCGTCGACCTCTTCGAGCGGTTGGACGAGGAGACGGCGGACGAACGCAAGGCCTTTCGATTCGTGCTCGGGCTGATCCTGCTGCGCCGCCGCCGACTGCGAATGGTCGAGCGGGCCCGCGAGGGCGAGGGCGGGGCGTCGCGCGAGGTCTGGCGGTTCAAGCGGGTCGGTGGCGGCGAGGATGCGCCGATCTGGTCGGTCGAGGATCCGCGGCTCTCCGAGTCCGACGCGGACGCGATCGTCGAACAGCTCTCGACCATTCTCTCGGACGACGGATGAGGCGAACCGGCACCGATCCGGGGTGGCCGATCCTCCCGTGGGCGATGGTCGTCGGGGCGGTTCTGGCCCCGATGCTCCCAGGGTGCGTGCCGCCCTCCCGTGTACCCGGCGGCGACCGGGCGGCGGTGGAGGTCGAGTTCGATCGCGAGGCGATGTGGTCGCAGGTGCGGGCGGCTCAACAGGCAAGGCTCGAGGCGCTCGCGGTGTTCAGTTCGGCGGGGACCGCCACCATCCGGTTCACGGACGCCGATGGCGATGCCCGGACCGAGCAGGTCGATCTGCGGGTCTGGCGGGTGGCCCCCGATCGGGCGGCGGTGCGACTGTCGAAGGTCGGGGCGTCCTTCCTGCTCGCCGGCTGGAACGGCGATCGCTGGTGGGTGCTCGACGAGTCGCGGGACGAGACGGTGCTCTCGGTGCGGGGTCTCGATGGCGTCCGCCCCGGTCGGGGTGTGGAGGCGCTGCTCGCGCCGCCGGTCCTTCTCGCGATGATCGGACTGCTCCCGTGGCCCGGTGAGATGCCGACGGCGTTCGAGGCGACCCGACTGAACGACGAGGGTCG
>JAUIHC010000214.1 GCA_030432455.1 Phycisphaerae bacterium
CCTCGTCGAGCTCGATCACGAGGTCGACGCCCTCTCGTCGCACATTCAGCGGCGGACGACCCGGGTCGGCGAGCAGGTGCGCCCGGAAGACGCGGGCATCGGTGATGAGCCCGGGCAGGACGAGCTCGCCGTCGGCCGGCCGCTCGAAGACATGCAGGTAGAGACGCACCGACCCGTCGGGCATCGTCTTCGTCGTGCACCGGCCGAACTCGAGGCTCGGAAACGGCGAGCCGCTCGTGCCGTGGATCGAGTCGCCGTTGACGCCCATCCAGCGACCGATCGCCGCGAGCGCCTCGACCGACTGCTCGGGGAAGCGGCCGCGTTCGTCGGGGCCGACGTTGAGCAGGAAGTTCCCGCCCTTGCTCGCGATGTCCACGAGCTTGTGGACGAGGTCGGGCACGCTCTTGAACGCGGTGTCGAACGACTGGTAGCCCCACGACCGGTTCATGGTCATGCAGGTCTCCCAGTCGACGCCTGCCGGAAGTCCGGTCGCGGGGATCTCCTGCTCGGGGGTGCCGAAATCGCCGCGGTAGCCGCCCTCGCGGGTGAGGCCCGCCATGCCGGTGCGGCCGGTGTCCACGCGGTTGTTCACGATGATCCTGGGGTCGAGTTCGCGCACGAGGTCGTAGGTCCGCATCCCGTGTTCGTGCGTCCAGGTGCCTTCCCACTCGCCGTCGAACCACATGACGCCGGGTCCGTACCGCTCGACGAGCTCCGCGAGCTGGGCATGCATGTGCCGGACGTACGCCTCGTAGTCGGCGTCGTCGGTCGGCCGGTCGTCCCACGCCCGCCGCGGCAGGTAGTCCGGATGCGTCCAGTCCATGATCGAGTGGTAGAAGCAGAGCACGACGCCTTCGTTGCGGCACGCCTCGGCGAGTTCGCCGAGGATGTCGCGCCGGAACGGGGTGCCCTCCACGTCGAACTCGGTGAACGCGCTCGGCCAGAGGCAGAATCCGTCGTGATGCTTGCTGGTGATGACCATGTAGCGCATCCCGGCCTGCTTGGCGATCATCGCCCACTGCGTGGCGTCGAAGTCCACGGGATCGAACTGCGTCTGCAGCGGCATGTAGTCGTCGGGATGGATGCGGACGCTGTTCAGGATCCACTCGGCGCCACCGGTCCGTCTGCCTTCCCAGTACCCGCCCGGAATCGCGTAGAGCCCCCAGTGGATGAACATGCCGAAGCGGGCCTCGCGCCACCACGCCATGCGGGCGTCGTGCTGCGCCGCGGTCTCGTCAAGCGGCGTCGCGACCCGGGGCGGCAGATCCGCGGGCCACCACTCGGCATCGGGAGGCAGCGGGGCGGGGGGCGGGGCGACAGGCGAAGCGGCGAGCGAGGCCGCGGCGACGGTGATGACGGTGAGCAGGCTGGTCGGCATGTGAGGGATCTCCGGCCCGCGAGAATACCGGTCCCCTCTCACTCGACGTCGATCGGACGTCCATCGGCGGCGGGATGCGCTCGCCATGCCGTCGGCTCGCCGCCGGGCGTGCCTTCGCGGACCGACCGCGACCAGAAGCCGACGTCGTGCCATCGACCGAACTTCCAGCCCGAGCGGGGGAAGACGCCGACCTCGGCGAAACCGAGCGACTCGTGCAGCCGCACGCTCGCGGCGTTCGGCAGCGTGACGCCGGCGACGGCCTCGTGGAATCCGAGATCGTCGAGCAGCGAGATCAGCACCGTCATGAGGCGACGCCCGTGACCCTGCCCGGTGCGGGTCCGATCGACGTAGACCGAGGTCTCGACGCACCAGCGATACGCCTCGCGGGCGCGGAACGGCGTCGCATAGGCATAGCCCACGACCGCGTCGTCCTCGGTCGCGACGATCCACGGGTGCGTGCGGATCGTCCGCTCGATCCGATCCGCCATGGCGCACGCGTCCGGCGCCGCCAGCTCGAAGCTCGTCGCATCCTCGGCCACGAATGGCCGGTAGATCGCGGCGACGCCCTCGGCATCGGCGGTGGTCGCGGCTCGGACCCGGATCGTCATGGGCGCGGACGGTACCATCGGCTCCGCGGCCGCCCGCCCTGGTCGTTGGAGATCACGCATGAGATCAGTCGCCCTCGCCCTCGCCGTCGCCGCCGTACTCTCGCTGGCCACCTCGACCCTCGTCGCCATTCCACCCCGCGTGCTGCCGGTGCCCGGCGGCTGGAACGACATCGATCCCGCCGGCCTCGGCCGCTTCGACGGCTTCGCGTGGTACCTGCTTCCGATCGCGATTCCGGCGGACTGGCCGCAGGAGGATCTCGAACTCGACCTCGGTTCGATCGACGACGCCGACGAGGCGTTCTTCGACGGCGAACGGGTCGGTGCGACCGGGGGCATGCCGCCGAACGCCCGCACCGCGTGGCAGGCGCGGCGCCGGTACACCGTGCCCGCCCGGCTCGTGCGACCGGGCGAGCGGTCGGTGCTCGCGGTCCGCGTGCACGACTCCGGCGGCAACGGCGGCCTGTGGGGCGGCGAGCCGCGGCTGGTCGGTCCGGCCGGGGCGATCGATCTGCGGGGGGCGTGGATCGTCGTCGAGGGCGATGAGCCGGGCGTCATCGACGCGTCACGGGCGGCGGGTCTGACCGACGAGGTCGCCGCGGGCGCCGACGCCGCGGGGATCGAACCCGCGGGCGGGCTGCTGGCGGGCTGGGTGTCACCGAGCACCGCCCCCGGCCCGAGCGGGGATGTCCTCTGGTACGAGCGGCCCGCGGATGCGTGGACCGACGCGCTTCCGATCGGGAACGGCCGTCTCGGCGGCATGGTCCACGGCGACTCGATCGGCACGATCCAGATCAACGAGGACACCGTCTGGGCGGGTGGTCCGATCGATCGACACCGCGACCCCTCACCGGGGGCCCTCGAACGCGCGCGGCAGCTCTGGTTCGACGGCGAGGTCGTCGCGGCCCAGAAGATCATGCAGGACGAGTTCATGAGCGAGCGGATGGTGCGGAGTCACCAGACACTCGGCTCGGTCGCGACCAACGCCGGCTTCCAGGCCGACACGATCACCGAGTACCGCCGTTCGCTCGATCTGGCGACCGGCGTGGCGGAGACGACCTTCGTCGCCGACGGCCATCGCGTGCGATGCCGGATGTTCGCGAGCGAGCCCGATCAGGTGATCGTCGTGCACTGGGAGACGGAGAATCCGGCGGGATTCGTCGCGGCCCCGACTCGCGGTCTGCCGCCGGTCGAGGACATCGAGGGCGAGAGTCTTCACGCCCCGGACCGAGAGATCGCGATGCACTTCGGGCAGGCGGTGAACGGCGAGCACGCGGGCGTCGAATGGGCGACCGCGGTCGGACATCGCATCGACGAGCCGATCGGTTCCCGCGACATCGAGGCGCCGTGCCGGTCGTACACCGTCGTGATCGCGGCCGCGACCGACTACATCATCCGGATCGCGCCGGTCGGTCGCTATGGCCGCCCCGATCCGCGACCGATCATCCAATCGCCGCGGGATTCGGTGCTCGGCCGCACGAACGCCGCCCTCGATCGCGGGTTCGACGACCTGCTCGCCCGGCATCTCGCCTCGTTCACGCCGATCATGGAGCGGGTGACGCTCGATCTCGGCGAGACCCCGCAGGCCGCCAAGCCGACCGATGTGCGTCTCGACGAGCTGAAGGCGGGCCGCGAGGATCCGTCGCTCTTCTCGCTGTACTTCCAGTTCGCCCGCTACCTGCTCGTCTCCTGCAGTCGCCCGGGCACGATGCCCGCGAACCTGCAGGGACTCTGGAACGAGCACGTCGAGGCGCCGTGGAACGCCGACTACCACGTCAACATCAACCTGCAGATGAACTACTGGCCCGCCGAGGTCGCGAATCTTGCCGAGTTCCACGCACCGGTCTTCGACTTCACCGAACGCCTGGCGCAGCGTGGACAGCAGACCGCACGACGGCTCTACGACGCCGACGGCTGGATGGCGCATCACACCAGCGACGCGTGGGCGTTCGCGGTGCCGATCGGCCGCACCGTCTGGGGCATGTGGCCGCACGGCGGCGGGTGGATGACGCGACACCCGTGGGAGAGCTACCTGCACTCCGGCGACGAGGGCCTGCTCCGCAGCCGGACCTGGCGGCTGCTGCGCGGGGCCGCCGAGTTCTACCTCGACTATCTCTGCGAAGATCCGGCGACGGGCCGACTGGTCTCGGGGCCGAGCAGTTCGCCCGAGAACACGTTCATCACCGATGACGGTCAGCGAGCCGACATCGGGATGGGCAACGCGATGGATCAGGAGATCGTCTGGGACGTCTTCACGAATCTGATCGACGCCGCGACGGTGCTCGGCAAGGAGGACGACGAGGTCGTGGTCGCCGCGATCGCCGCGCGGGATCGGCTCGCGATGCCGCAGATCGGCGCCGACGGACGACTCATGGAGTGGTCGCGACCGTTCGGCGAGGCCGAGCCGGGGCATCGGCACATCTCGCATCTCTACGGTCTGCACCCGGGCGCACAGTTCACCGCCGAGACCTCGCCCGAGTACCTCGAGGCCGCGCGACGAAGCCTCGAGTTCCGGCTCGCCAACGGCGGCGGTCACACCGGATGGAGTCGGGCGTGGCTCGTGAACATGTTCGCGCGACTGCACGACGCGGGCGCCGCGTACAACAACCTGCGGCTGCTGCTCATCAAGAGCACGCTGCCGAACCTCTTCGACAACCATCCACCGTTCCAGATCGACGGCAACTTCGGCGGCGCCGCGGGCCTCGCCGAGATGCTGGTGCAGTCGCACATCGCCGAGCCCGACGCCTTCGCGCCGGGTCGCCCGCCGCGGTTCATCGTCGAACTCCTGCCCGCGCTCCCCGACGCGTGGCCGCGGGGCGAGGTGCGAGGACTTCGCCTGCGGGGTGATGTGACCATCGAACGGATGTCGTGGACACCGACTCGCGTCGAGGTCGAGCTCGTGAGCGACTCGCGGAAGCGGATCATGGTCCGTCCGCCCGCGGATGCCGCCGAGCCGACATCGATCACCGCCCCGCTTGCGAACGGGCGGGTTCGGGTGACCTTCGATCGGAACGCCGACCGCTGAGCCGGTTCACGGTGCAGGGTGCGTCGAGCGGGCCATTCGTTCGAGGGTCCACCACGCGAACCGTCGGTCCTGCATGCCGATGGTCCAGGTGTGGACCTCGCCGTCATGCGTCTTCTGCGGAGGCGCGATCGACTCCTCCAGGTCCGGCCCCGCCATCGCGGTGCCGAGCAGTCGGGGCATCGCGACGAGCGGATCGATGTGGCGGATGGCGGCATCGCTCGGCGGATGGGTGACGGCCCAGCGATAGAGCCGAAGGTCGTTGGAGGTCAGGGCCTGCTGCCAGGCGTCGGCGGCGAGCCGCTGGACCTCGGGAGCGCCGACTCCGTTCCACGCCATGAGTCGGAGGGTGTGCATCGCCATCAGGCGTCGATCGTCGGTCTCGTCGTCAGCGTGCACCAGTCGATGGAGTCCGCGAGCCAGGGCGGGATCCGGCGCTTCGCCGGTCTCGTGGTACCGGCGGGCCTTGTCGTACCACACCCGCAGTTCCGCATCCGCGGGCGACCAGTCGATCTCGGCGCCGGGGGTCGGGGGACAGTAGGTGGAGCCGTGCTGACAGGTTCCAGGGGGGGAGATCGCCATGGCGCACCGCGACCCCGTTCGTGGTTGACATTGCTCGGAGGCGCTGCCCTTGCAGCACTGGTTGTTGAGCGGGATCACGCCTTCGCAGATCGGCTCGCCGGCCCAACGCTCGGTGAGGGCGCGGAGTGCGGCGTTGGCGTTGCGGATCGTCGTCGCGAG
>JAUIHC010000215.1 GCA_030432455.1 Phycisphaerae bacterium
GGCTCGACGGCTTCGCGACGCCGCGATCGTCGGCATGGATGGTGTGCATGCCCGCGAGCGTGATGTAGCGACCGTCGCCGCCCGCGGTTCCCGCCTCCTCGGCGGAGATGCCGTAGCCGACCGCGGCGGGATCGCCGTCGAGCGGCCAGCACTTGATGATCGGGAGCCGACGCAGATCGACCTCGCCGCGGGAGGTCAACTTGACGACCTCCTGACACGCGCCGCGGCGCACGGTGCGAGGCGGGATGCGGAGCAGCGGGGCGAACTCGCGGGCCTTCGCCCAGAGTTCCGAGAGCGATCGGGGCGGCACCGGCTTGACGAGCGATCCGATGCGGGCCGCGATCGCCTCGAGCCCGCCGCCACCGCCCGGCGTCGGATCCGCGGCGGAGAGGGCCCGCTCCATGCGGGCGTACGACCCGAAGAGGTTGATCGCGAGCGGAAAGTCGCAGCCCTCGATCTGCTGGAAGAGCACCGCCGGGCCACCGAGCGAACCGCGACCGGGATCAAACGACTCGGCGGGCGTGCTCGGCCGCGAGGCTGCCGAGAGGGCCAGCCGGTCGGCGATCTCGGTCACCTCGAGCAGGGGCGAGACCGGGCACGACACGCGCACGAGCTCCCCCGCGCGGTCGAGATCGGCGATGAACGACTGGAGGCACGCCATGGAGCGAGGAGGGTAGCCGGGGAGGGGGATCGAGCGAGCGGTTTCGATCGGCGACGCGATCAGGATTCCGAATCGGGATGCCTCGATCGATGGGGGGGACCTTGACCGGATGACGCCGAAGACGAACGACCCGGGGCCCGATGACGTCGTCGGGCCCCGGGTCGATGCATGGTGGCGAGGTCGGTCCCGCGTCGGATCAGGGGCAGAGGCCCCAGTTCCCGATGAGGATTCCGAGGTCCGCACCGTTCAGGATGCCGTCGTCGTTCAGATCACCGGGGCAGTTGAGTCCCGGCTCGCAGTCGCTCCCCTGGTAGATCAGGAAGAGTCCGAGATCGGTGCCATCGACCATGCCGTCGAGGTTCAGATCGCCTCGGCAGACGCAGATCTCATTGTCTCCGAGGTCGGTGAAGGGCCCGAAGAGGTCGTCGGGATCATTGTCGCAGACCACCGACGTGCCGAGGAACGGGCCCTCGCCTTCAGGTCGGGACCAGAAGCCGCCGCCGAACTTGGCGCTGTTCAGGACCACCGTCGATCCGACGAAGTGCAACTCCGTCTCGATGCCGGGCGTCTCGAAGTAGAGGACGCCGCCCCCGGTCTGGGCCGCGTTGCCCTCGATCACGCATTCGAGCACGTCCACGAATCCGTTCACGACCTTGAGGCCGCCGCCGTCGTTGATGGCCGAACCGCCCCGCATCTCGCAGGAGGCGATGACGCATTCGGCGTTGAGGACCATGGCGTTCGCCCCGTCGCCGCTGGAGAAGCCGTCCTCGAACTCGCAGTTCCGAAGGTCGCCCCGGTAGCCGAAGCCGTAGAAGTTGCCGCCGTACGGGGCGCGGTTCCCGACGAACCGGCAATCCCGCACCGCAAGCCCGTTGTTGGCGAGGAACATCCCGCCGCCGCAGACGCTGTTGTTCGACAGTCGATGGCCGTAGGTGCCGCCCTGAATCGTGAAGCCCTCGATCCGGGTCCGACCGTCGAATCCGGCCCGGGCGAGCACCACGCTCTCGTCCACATCGGGCGATCCCTGGATGATCGTCGCGTCGGGGCCGTCGGTGGAGCTCAGAACGAACTGTCTGGTCGCCGAGCCGAAGCCGAGATCCACGTGCTCCTCGTAGGTCCCGGGCCGCACCAGGACCAGACCTCCGTCGGGCACCGCGTCCACCGCGGCCTGGATGGTGGTGAAGTCGTCCGGAACGATCAGGGCCTCGCAGGAGTCGGGCACTCGATTGCCGTTGCGATCCGACTCGGAACCATCGACCAGTTCACAGCAGTCGAGGACGCCGTTGCCGTTGCAGTCGGCGGGGGCGTCCCACTCGACGATGAAGGTGCGTTCGGGAAGGCCGTTGATGTCGTTGAACAGCCCGAAGGAGGCGGCGAAGGTGTACATGACGAGGAACCCCTCGCTCCCCCCGGTCAGGAGCGATGTGTCATTGGGTTCACCCGGCGCCCAGTCCACTCCCGTCCACGGTTCGCCGGTGTCCCAGACCCAGCTGCCGGCCGGTTCGAGACCCGGGTTCAGCTGGTGGCCGCCGACGTAGTTCCCGCAGCAGTACGGATCGGTGAGCGAGAGGACGAACTCCTTTTCCCCGGGCGCCGCGAATGTCGCGAGGTATCCCCCGCGAGCCGAGGCCCAGGCGACCGCTGCGTCGCGGTCGAGTTCCTGATCGACGATCAGGTACCAGTGCCCGTTCGCGCCCTTGCCGGACCAGCGACTGGCGCCATCATGCGGGGCGATGGTGGGATCCGCGAGTTCCAGAGCGTCGTCGATGCCGTTGCCGTTGCAGTCGTCGAGTCCGGCGAAGGCGTGGCACGCGGCTCCGACCAGAAGAGTCGTTGCGACGGCACCGAGGAAGAGACGGGGGTCGAGCGTCGAGCCCATGGGCGGGATCCTTCCGGAAGTGTTGACATGGAGGAGCGACCGCCCCGCCTCTTGGCGAGCGGACCTCCCGATTGGGATCGTCCTCGGAACAGACTACCGCGCTGGGGTGAGTTCCCACCCGCCCGAGAGCTGCGGATTCCCACTCCTGACGGTGGTTCGAGCGTTATGGACGTTGGCATCGTGGATGATCGTGGCGGACCGTGGTAGAGGTCGGCAGCGGGCGGCGCCGCCCCGGGTGGCGACGCCGGCCCGCGATCTCCGGTCAATCGCACTCGCCCCAGTTGCCGAGCATGATGCCGAGGTCCGCCCCCGAGATCTGGCCGTCCCCGTTGAGATCACCGGGGCAGTTCGACCCCGGCTCGCAGTCGCTGCCCGCGTAGGCGAGGAAGAGACCGATATCCGTCCCGTCCACCCGGCCGTCAAGGTTGAGGTCGCCGACGCAGACGCAGATCTCGTTGTCGCCGAGATCGGTGTACGGCCCGAAGAAGTTGTCCGGCGTGTTGTCGCAGACGATCGACGTGCCGAGGTTGGGGCCGTCGCCGTTCGGGCTCGACCAGAAGCCGCCCCCGAAGTCCGCGGAGTTGAGTCGGACCGTCGAGCCCACGAAGTTCAGTTCGGTCGCCTGACCGGGCGTCTCGGCGTACAGCACACCGCCGCCGGTCTGCGCCGAGTTGGCTGTGATCACGCACTCCAGCACGTCCACGAATCCGTTGACGACCTTGAGCCCGCCAGCGTCATTGATCGCCGTGCCTCCGCCGAGCTGGCAATCGGCCAGCACGGCCTCGCTTCCGTGGAGCATCACGTTGCCCGCATCGACGAGGGCGCGCCCTCCGCTGAAGAGGCAGCCGCGAATGTCGCCGCTGAATCCGAATGCGTAGAGGTTTCCGCCGAAGGGCGCCTCGTTGCTCAGGAAGCGGCAGTTCCACAGCGAGATCGAGTTGTTCGCCATGAAGATCCCGCCACCCTGGTCGAATCCGGCGTTGGCATGTCCCTGCTCGCCACCGCGAATGGTGAATCCCTCAATCCGGGTTCGGCTGTCAAAATTCGCCCGGACCAGCAGCACGCTCTCGTCGACATCGGCTGATCCTTCGATGATCGTCGTCTCCGCCCCGTCGGTCGAGGCGAGCACGAACTGACGGGTCGCCGATCCGAACCCGAAATCGACGTGCTCCTCGTAGACCCCCGGCCGGACGAGGATCAGACCGCCGTCCGGCACGGCGTCCACCGCCGACTGGATCGTCGCGAACGCGTCAGGCACGATCAATGCCTCGCACGAGTCGGGCACGCGGTTGCCGTTGCGGTCGGTCTCCGAGCCCTCGATGATCTCGCACGAGTCGAGGACGCCGTTGTCGTTGCAGTCGGCGGCGTCATCCCACTCGACGATGAACCGACGGAGCTGATCGCCGTTGATGTCGTTGAACCGGCCGAACTCGCTCGCGAAGGTGTACATCACGAGGAACTCTTCCGTGCCCCCGGTGAGCAGTGACTCGTCGTTGGGCTCCCCTGTCGCCCAGTCGACGCCGGTCCAGTGTTCGCCGGTATCCCAGACCCAGCTTCCCGCGGGTTCCAGGCCGGGAGTCAGCTGGTGTCCACCGACATAATTGCCACAGCAGAACGGCTCGGTCAGTGACAGCACGAAGTCCTTCTCGCCGGGCTCGCTGAAGGTGGCGAGGTAGCCGCCGCGCTCCGCGGCCCAAGCGACCGCCGACGCATGGTCCAACTCCTGATCGATGAAGGCGTACCAGTGTCCGTTGCCCGTCTTGCCCGACCATTGTGTCGCGCCGGCGTACGGTGAGATCTTCGGGTTCGCGATCTCGGCGGCGTCCTCGACGATGTTGCCGTTGCAGTCGATGAACTCACGCACCGTGAAGCCGGCCTGCGCCCCGGGCGTGCCGATGCCCTGGTTCCAGGTGGCCGAGAGGGTCGTGCCGACGATCGTGAAGTCGCCGTCGTAGGCGAAGCGGCCGATGAGCACGCCGAGTCCGGCCGGGGTCTGGCCCGCGATGCCCTGAAGGTTCGGCGGCGAGCTGTTGAACCAGCCCGCGCGATCGATCGGATACGCGACGTCGTTGCCGCCGAAGAACGGATCGAGCGCCGACGAGCCCCCGGCCCCCGGTTCCTGCGGCGGGGCCGTGGTGCCGAAGGCGAAGCCGCCGATGGTCACGAACGAGTCCGCAAACCGAAGGGCCGATGTGTCGAACGGGCCGCCGAGATTGGTCGGCAGCCAGCCCGGACCGGTCTGACTCTGGAAGTACGGCACCTGCCCGCTGGCGGGAAGCACGACGTCGTAGATGTTGAGGTCGACGTCCTTCGGATCGTCGGTCAGCAGGTAGAGGTCTTCGACCGTCACCGACACCGTGGTGCCGTCGGACTCGGTGGCCTCGACCTGATACCGCACGACGACGGCGTCGGTGAAGTCGGCATGGACGGCGTCGGTGAACGCGAGGCTGCCGCCGGCGAGTCCGGCGACAAGGGCGGCGCGGAGACCGCGGCGAGGGCATATCTCAATCACGACATCTCTCCCAATGAGAAGGGGAACCGGCAGCCTGACGCACACCCCGGCGGATGCAACGCTCAGACTCAACGCGCCATCAACACGATCGACGCGAACTCACGTGGTTGACTCGACTCTCGATCGCCCCCAGACGGAATGGTGCAGGGGGGAATGGTCACCGCTCCCCATCACACACTGGAGACGTCATCCTGACGACTCGGCGCTGGGAAATCACGCATTTCTTGACCGAAGACCTCAGCGTCTGACGGAAGAAGGCGGTCGCGTGACGCGTCTGCCGTTTGCAACACGGCGGCATGCAGAACTTTGCGCTTGCGTCCGCCATTCGCCGCCGAGAGACTGCGGTTGTCCTGACGATCGAAGGCGAAGGTCTGACGATGAGAACGACCCCGACATCCCGGAATCACGCTCGTCCCGCGGCGTCCGCGGGGAAGTTGTCGTTGCAGTCGTCGTCTCCCTCGCACGCGACTTCCGAGGCCGATCAGTGGTCGAACCTCACCCTCGTCCTCAACGCCGCTCGCGACGGTGACCCGGACTCCGCGGCGATCTCGTGGGAGCTCGTCATCGTGGACCTCCGCCGGATCGCGGTCGGCATCACCCGACAGTTTCAGGGCACGCAGCGGAGGATGGCGGAGATTGGCGGAGGAGTTGCCTGCGGGGTCGCCTCGCCGACCACGGTCGTCAACGAGGCGT
>JAUIHC010000216.1 GCA_030432455.1 Phycisphaerae bacterium
CGATCGACTTCGACGCGGCCCGCGCCGGCGAGCGACATCTCGGGTTCGTGCGCGACACCAACAACGCCGGCGGGCTCGAGGGAGGCATGACCGACGGCATGCCGGTCGTCGTGCGCGGCACCATGAAGCCGATCGCCACCCTGCTTCGCGGCATGCCGAGCGTGAACCTCGTCACCCGCGAGAAGGACGACAGCGCCTACGAGCGCAGCGATGTGAGCGCGATCGCCGCGGCGAGCGTGGTCGCCGAGAACGTCGTGGCGCTGGAGATCGCACGAGCCGTGCGTCAGAAGTTCGGCGGCGACTCGATGACCGAAGTGACGGCGCAACTCGAGTCGTACCTGACGCTCGCCCGCGATCTGGGGAAGTAGGGACCCGAGCCCGGCCCCACACCATTCCGCCGACCCCGTCTTCGGGGGAGCTGTCGCCGAAGGCGACTGAGGGGGCTGCTCGCAGGTCACGGAAGTTCGCGCAACCGCAGGCCGCGGAACTCGACCGGCGATCCTTCGCTCTCGAGACACAGGTAGCCGGCGCGGGGGTTGCAGTCGCTGCCGCCCGACACCTCGCGGCCGTTCACCCAGAGGCGGACTTCGCCGTTGATCGCGCGGACGTAGTAGTGGTTCCACTCGCCGACGCCGCGCGAACGATCCTCGGTCGGGAAGCTGCGGCGGCCGTTTGGCGCGGTCGGCGGGAACGGCTTCATGGTCGAACCACCGACCGGGAACACGTCGCCGTGGCAGGTGAACCAGTCCGCCTTGTTGCCACCCCGCTCGTACGCGGCGGTGTAGCCGAGGTCGAGCACCTGCACCTCGATGCCCTCGGGCAGACCGGGGCCCTTCAAGCGGTCGAGCGACTCGATCGGCGACCACAGGAAGATGCCCGAGTTGCCCGCATCGCGGAGGTGCCGCCATTCGCAGACGAGTTCGAAGTTCGTGTACGGCTTCTTCGACCGGATCACGCCGACCGGGTTGCCGGTGCAGTGCACGAAGTCGCCGGTCCACTTCCAGGTGTCCTCGTGGCAGTTCACGTTGACGAAGTCGTCGGCGCCGAGGACGCGGAAGCCGTGTTCCGAGCCGTCGATGGTCGCGGTCGGCAGACCGGCGGCCTGCGGATCGCGAGGCGTCGCGATCGTGGAGGCGGCGGTGAGTCCCGCGGGGGCGGTGAGGGCTGCGAGGGAGGCGAGGTGGAACCGGCGGCGATCGACGGTCATGGCGGACTCCGGTCGGGAATGACGTGCTTCGAAGGTCGAAGACCGATCGGGAGCCTATCGCCACGGCCCTGATGGGCGGGTCAGACCTCGAAGCGATCGGAGAGGTAGTCGCGGATGGCCCGGCGGACGTGCTGACGGCACCAGGTCTCAAGCCCGACCGCCTCTTCGGGGTCGTGGGAGACGAGGGCCCGTGACAACGCCACCGCGCCGACCCGGACCAGCGGCGGCCGGGGAACCCGGTACGGAAGCTGCTTCTCCATCCAGTAGGCGGTGGAGGTCACGATCTCGAAGTGGTCGTCGAGGGTCGGCGTCGGCATGGAGCAGGATTCGCAGGAGGCCGGGTCGCCCGATTCACCCGAGTTGGGGACACCCACCAACCAGGGCTCCCGAGTTGGGGACACCCACCAACCGGGGCTCCTGAATTGGGGACACCCACCGACCGGGGCTCCCGAGTTCGGGACACCCACCAACCAGGGCTCCTGAATTGAGGACACCCACCAACCAGGGCTCCTGAATTGAGGACACCCACCAACCGGCCAAACTCCCGACCAGCGGCTTGGTATTTCCGGAAATCTTCTCCGGCGTTCCTCGGTCCCAGGCTGTCCCCAGTCCCGGGTTGGGGCTCCCGAGTTCGGGACGCCCACCAACCGGAGTGAGTTGGGGACACCCACCAACCGGGGCTCCCGAGTTGGGGACACCCACCAACCAGGGCTCCCGAGTTGGGGACACCCACCAACCGGCCAAACTCCCGACCAGCGGCCCGACATTTCCGGAAATCTTCTCCGGCGATCCCCGGTCGCGGTCTCGTCCGCTCGTCAGCTCCCTCGGACTCGGAACGCGAAGAGATCCGCATCCCGCATGTGGAACCGCAGCCGGACCGGTCGTCCGCTCAGGGCCGACAGGTCCGACCCCCCGGTCCACTGGACCCGCTTGGCGATCTCGTTTCCGATGACCGGCACGGCCTCGCCCTCGGAGAACCCGGGGATCGGCGTTCCGTCCACGTCCAGGACCTCGACTCGAATCTCCCCGGCCGCACTCGTCGCCAGATTGAGCTCCAGTCGGTCCCCCTCGACAACCAGAGGCGTCGTCATCCACGTGCCCTCGTCGCCTCCGGCATGGACCGATGCGAAGCCGTCGAGACGCAGGCTGTACCGCCGCAGATGCGCCGTCGGCTGGGCGTAGTCGGCGTTCATGTAGATGGACATCTCGGTCGGCCCCGTCTGCACCACCCCGAGGGCCGGGTAGTTCGCGCGGCTGACCCAGTTCGCCAGCCCGAGTCCGGGCTTCAGGAACCCCTCGCGAAACGTCCGGTCGTAGAGGTCGCCGCCGCGGGTGGTCATGAACACCGCGTCGGAGCAGTCCTTGAAGTACTTCGGATCGACCCCGAGCTCCGCGGCCTCCGTCTCCGTGACCACCTGACGCCCGGGCATGAAGCGGGCCGCGATCGCCACGCCGATCTCGGGATTCCGGAAGTACGGATGCGTCTGGTTGGTGTAGAGATGCTCGAGCGGCACGCCGCCGAACCGCATCGGCACCGTCTCGCTCCAGTGGACGAAGTCCGGCGAGGTCGCCCGGCTCACCGTGCGGATGCCGCTGTATCCCTCGCCCGTCCATGTTCGGAAGTAGCAGACGTAGCACTGCTCGGACTCGGACCAGAACGCGACGTTCTGCGAGTCGAACATGCCGTCGGTGAGCACCGGCTCGTCCCGCCACCGCCGCCACGCGAGCCCGTCGGGCGAGACGAATGCGACGAGTCCGGAGGTCTCCGAGCCGCCCAGAGCCTTGAACCGTTCGTCCGCCGGCACGTCGGGTCGCGTGTCGAGGAACGGGCTGAAGTTGTGCGTGACCGGGGCCGCGTCGGCGAGGATCACATTGTTCACGGTGGTGCCGTCAACCTCGAAGACCGACAGGTCGGGTCGCGTCCACCGGATGCCATCGGTGCTGGTCGCGACGCAGGTCACCTCGCGGCTGGTTCCGTCCTTCCCCGACTCTGGCAGGCCCCGGTAGAAGAGCAGGTACCGGTCGCCGTCCCGGATGACCGTGGCATACGCACAGAAGGCCCCCTCCCAGGGACGGTCGAATCGGAACACCTCGCCCTCGTCGCGAGGCTCGGCGAGTCGCAGTTCGACGCCGTCCATCGAGTCGATCAGGTGTCGATCGACGATCGGCTGGACGCGATCGCCGACCACGATCGGGTCGTCGGCCGCCGCCACCCCCGACGGGGCGGTCAGCACGCACGAGAGGAGAGCGGTGGCGAATGAGGCGGATGGCATCGTGTTCTCCGGCGGAGGCGAGATATTTCCAGAAAGATACCTCGCCCGTGGAGGTGGCCGGCCATCGGTGGCGACCCGGCCGGGGGATGGTCGATGATTCGACGCGTCAACCAGTCTCTCCCCGGGAACTCCAGCATGCCGATCCTCGCCCACCATCGTCACCTGCGATCCCTCGCGATCGTCGCCGTCGCCTCGATCCTCCCGCTTGGCTGCGCGGGCGCGACCGGCACCCGGGACGACGCGATCGCCGGAGAGACGCCGACATCGACCGCGTCACCCGCCGCCACCGACGCCATCGCCCCCGGGTCATGGAGCGACTTCACCTCGGCGCTCACCGACAACGGCGACCTCGGGTGGTGGCAGGCCTCCGGGGTCACCACCGATGTCTGGAAGACGCTGCCCGCGGGCATCCCGTATCGCTACCTCGGTCGTCTCTCGCTCGACGAGGCGGGGCGTCAGGTCGTCCGGTCGTTCACCTACACCAACGACCGCGGCGAGGTGATCTCGAACGGCAGCCAGACATTCGTCTGGGACGACGCCTCGAAGGCGGTCATCTGGTCCCAGAGCGGCTTCGATCTCGGGAAGCCGTGGTCGGACTCGGGTCGCGTGATCGGGCTCGCACCGACCGGGCTCGTCCTCGGCTCGGCCGAGACCGGCGGCGGGGAGACCTTCGAACTCCGCACCACCATCGAGCGGACCGGCGAGAACACCCGCCGCCGGACCGTCGCCCGCGTCGCCGGCGATGCGACGCCGTTCGTGCAGGAGTTCACCCGCGTGAACTTCCTCGTCGAGGCGCTGAACGGCTGGGATCCGACCGGCACCTGGGTCACCGACTTCGGCGGCATGCAGCTGGTGAGCATCGCCTCCTGGAGCGCCGACCGACGCTGCGTCGTCGCCCACGAGGGGCCGCGATCGCCCGACGGCACCCACATCGTGACCGGAACGAGTCTGATGTGGTTCGATCTCGACACCCGCACCATCCGGCAGAAGTACGTGAGCAGCATGGGGATGGTGCTCGACGGCGAGGTCGTCGAGGTCTCCGGGACCCGGCTCCGCACTCGATTCACCGGCACCGACGCCGAGGGCGTCGCCCTGCACGCCTTCGTCACCAGCGAGGTGGACGGCGACACCATGACCTCGCAGTTCAGCGACATGACCTACGACGGCAAGGCCGCGATGCCCGCCTGGGCGCAGGCCCCGATGACCGCGACGCGCGAGCGTGACGGTGAATGAGTCGACCGCCGTGCGGGCGGCCGTCGCCATCGTCGCCATCGGCGGCCTGGCCGTGGTCTCGACCGCGCAGGACGCACCGACGCCCGTCCCGCCGACGATCGAGCTGGCCCATCGCGGCCTGCACGGATACATCGGCAGTCACGCGGGCGCCTCGCCCGAGACCCATCGCTTCGGGGCCGGGTTCTACGCGTCGGTGTGGTCGCTCATCGATCGTCCGATCCGGAACTTCCAGATCGGTCTGCCCTCGACCTGGATCACGCCGGACAACAGCGACAATCGAACCGAACCGCTCTGTCCGCCGGGAACCATCGCCCGCGACCACTGGCCGGAGCGGGGCCCGACCTACGGCAGCGTCTTCCAGACCATGGAAGGCGGACTTGGCTACTGGGCGGGAAACCGCTTCCACTACGGCCCGCCGAAGTTCAGCCTGAATGCGACCCCGAACTGCTACTCGACCGAGGTCGCCTCGCCGGGCTGGCCGTTCTTCCACAGCAGTGAACCGCTGCCCGACGACATGCTCGGCATCGCGCAGATCAGCAACCGCCTGCTGATTCCGCCCGATGGACTGACCTTCGCGGGCGATCCGATGGGCGAGCTGCTCGGCTATGCGTGGATGGCGCTCCCGCTCACCGAGCCGCGCGACGATCCGCAGC
This sequence comes from Phycisphaerae bacterium, assembly GCA_030432455.1. Taxonomy (GTDB): domain Bacteria; phylum Planctomycetota; class Phycisphaerae; order Phycisphaerales; family SM1A02. The sequence continues at coordinate 5,367 of JAUIHC010000216.1, forward strand.
CGACCGGCGATCAGAGCTGGACGATCTTCATCGACGCGGCGAACTTCAAGGGGCCGCTCGCCTGCTACCTGCCCGAGTGCTGGAGTCGGATCTCACGCGACTTCCCGTTCGACCACGGTCGCGGTCTCGACTCGCGTCCCGCCGCGGGCGGCCTCGCGGGCTCGATGGAGATCAACACCGTGCCCGAGTTCCGCGTGACCACCGCGGACGGCACGATCTACACGAAGATCCCGCAGCTTCAGTTCCCCGTGGACGACGAGGGTCGCACGGTCCTCGTGCGCGACGTGACGATGTACTCGAAGGCGGCGTTGTACGACGATGTCCTCCGGTGGCGGCGGGGCGGTCCGCCGCCGAGCGGCGCGTTCA
>JAUIHC010000217.1 GCA_030432455.1 Phycisphaerae bacterium
GCGACTCGTCCCTCGTCGTCGTGCATCCGTCCGATGATGCGGGCGAGCACGTTCGCGGGATTCGCCACCGCGCCGCCGTACATGCCGGAGTGAAGATCGTGCGTCGGCCCGGAGATCACCACCTCGATGTAGACCATGCCGCGAAGCATGGTGGTGATCGCGGGCGTGTCCGCGTTCCACATTCCCGTGTCGGAGACCACGCAGACATCGGCCGCGAGTCGCTCGGCGTTGGCGGCAAGGAAGCCCTCGAGACTCGGTGATCCCGACTCCTCCTCGCCCTCGAGCATGACGACCACGCCCACCGGAAGCGACCCGGTCTCGTCGCGCCACGCTCGGAACGCCTCGACGAAGGTCATGACCTGACCCTTGTCGTCGACGGCGCCGCGGGCGACGATCCGTCCACCGTCGAGGCCGTCGCGATCGGCGATGGTCGGCTCGAAGGGAGGGGTCCGCCACTGGTCGAGCGGATCCTCGGGCTGCACGTCGTAGTGGCCGTAGTAGAGGATGGTGGGCCGCCCCTCGGGCGCGGGCATGGAGGCCACGACCATCGGGTGGCCCGGCGTGGTGACCGCCTCCGAGTCGAAGCCGAGTTCGCGAAACGCCTCGACGAACCAGTCGGCCGCGGCTCGGACGTCGCCGTCGTGGGCGGGGTCCGTGCTGACCGACGGAATGCGCAGAATCTCGCCGAGGCGGTCGATCGAGGCATCGAAGGTCGCGTCGATGCGATCGAGGACGGAGGGCAGCCGATCGGAGGTCGTGGTCATGCGACGCACGGTACCGGGTCGCCTCGACGGTTCGACTCGTCAGGCGGACCCGCGAACCAGACCGATCACACCCGCCACCAGCAGGCCCACCGCGAACACGAACCAGATCCATCGCTCGACCCGCACCGAATGCTGCCAGGCCTGCCACGCGGCGTCCTCGTCGGTCGGGTTGGGGAGCACCGCCGTGGTGGGGCCTCGGCGTCCGGCGGAGACGAAGGGCAGCAGGCCGCCGCAGATCGGACAGGTCCGGCCCGCCGTCCCGCCCGCGAGGCTGGGATCGCACCCGCATCGCGGACAGCGATTCGCGTCGCTCGGATCTCTCGAGGTGGGGGACGGATCGTCCATCCCCCTAGACTAGAAACCCACCGCCGCCGAGCAAGGCCTTTTTTCATGCAACACCGACCGGATCCCACCCTGCGGACGACCTGGCAGGGACTTCTCGGCCCGTTCGCCGACCCCGAGCCTCCCGTGGCCCCGCCGATCCACCCCTTCGGTCCCGATGACCCGGCGGTGACCGCCTGGTCGTGGTGCCTGAGCGATGGGCCGATCACGGATTTCGCCTCGCTCCCGGGGCGTCGCGTCGGGGGGGCGGGACCGCGTCCGCTGCTCGCCGAGCGGGACGATCTCGCCATCGAGGTCTGGACCGAATGCGAGCTCGCGGTGCTTCACGCCGGCTTCCGACGACTCGTCGAGGCTGCCGTCGACACCGGTCTGGACCGTTCCGACGCCCTCGACCATCTCGCCGGGGACCTCCGGGATGCGGTTGCCTGGCATCTCGTGCACACCCAGCCCGACAACGCCACCACGCACCCCTGGGCCCTGCACGCGATTCTCGAGTTCGGGCGGCCGGCGGACGAGGCGATCGACGACGCCGGGGGCATGCTCCACGCCATGCAGGCCGCCGCCGCGACCTCGGCCACCGGACGCCCCGATCCGCTGAGCGGTTGGATAGTCGCCGACCTGATCCGCACCCTCGAGCGGCTCGGCCCCGGACCGATCGGCGGCGCGGTCGGGGCGTACGACCCGCATCGCTAGACTGGGGCCGTGAATACGTTCCCCAGCGATCCCAACTGGCCGACCGTGACCGTCGTCAGCCGCCCCGGCGATCTCGAACCGCGATGGCGGGATGACGCCGCGGTGGTGGGCTCGGCGGTCTTCGCCGCGATGCGCCCGGATCGACTGATCCCCGCCTGGATCGTCCTGATGCTGCTGCGGCTGCTCGGGGCCGTCGGGCATGCGGCGGGCATCGGCGAGCGGATGCTGCCCGGGAACCCGATCGACGCCTGGCGACTCTGGCGGGAGGGCCGTCCCGCGACGATCGACGCGGCGGCGTCGGATCCCCTCGGCGGTCTTCTGCATGGCGTGCTGCTCGTGGTGGGGGGCATGGCCCTCGTGATGCTCTCGGCGGTGCTGGTCCGGCTCGACGCGGAGCGGCTGGGTCGCGATCGAGACCTCCCGACCTGGGCGGGGCTCCGCTGGGCGATCGCCTCGTGGCGGCGACTGGTCGGCGCGGTGCTGCTGCCTCCGGTGCTCGCCTTCCTCCTGTCGGTGCCTGCGATCCTCTTGGCGTTGCCGACTCGCGTTCCGGTGCTCGACGTCGTGGTCGCGGTGCTCTGGATCGTGCCGCTGGTGCCCGCCTTCGCGGGGGCGCTCCTGGGCGTCGCCTGGCTCGTGTCGCTGCCGTTCATCGTTCCCGCCGCGGCCTGCGAGGGTGGAGATCCCGTGGAGACCACGGTGCGGGTCGCTTCGCTCTTGCGACGCCGGTTCCCGCGGACGCTCGCGATGGTGACGGTCGCGATCGCATCCGGTCTCGTCGCGTGGCTGCTGGTCGCGGGGGTGGCGGTGACGACCGTCGGTCTGGCGTCGATCGGACTCGGTGAGTCGTCGGCCCCGTCGGTGTGGTCGTTTCCGACCCTGGCCGGGAGTGCTGCCGAGGCGGGCACGTCCGGAGGCGAGGATCCTGGGATCGCCGCACGCGTGATCGACTGGTGGCACGCGGGCGTCATGTCGCTGGCGTTCGCCTGGGCACTGGGCTTCGTGCTGCTCGCATCCGGGCGGATCCTGCTTGTCGTCCGACGCGTGGCCGATCGGCTCCCCTTCGACGATCTGGGCGAGCCCGGCCCCGAGTAGCCGCTCCCGGGGGACTCCATGACTCGACGACCGGCTCGATTCCGATCCGAGGCGTCCGACGACGAGACCGCTCGTCGCGCGGCGGGGCTCGTGCACGAGGGGCGGGCGCCGGATCTGGGGTCGGCGCTGCGGGAACTCGGTGGATCGACTCGGCTCCGGGGACGCGCGCGTCGGCATCTCGAGGCGATGGTGGAGCGGGATGCGGTCGTCGCCGGCGACCCCGTGCCGGTGGTCGCCGTGCTCGATGCGGCCATCGCGATCATGGAGGCGATCGACGATCTCGAGAGTCGCACCGCGGATCGGGGCACGCCGTATCGCGGCGTCCGGCTCGCGGGTCACGCGGCGACCGGTCAGGTCAGCCCCGGCGAGGTGCTCTCGATCCGGCACCATGGCGATCGATCGCTCGACGATCTGGAGATGGAACTGGAGGATCTCGGCGTCGTCGAGTTCCGGCGCTCGGCCTTGCGGTCACGATGGGGCACGCTCTCCGCACTGGAGGGCGAACTCGATGGCGTGCCGTTCCGGGTCCGCCGCTGCCCGGTGGGGCAGGTCCCGCTCGATGCCGGGAACCTGCGGACCGGTCGTCCGGTTCCGCTGGCGGATCTGGCCGCGATCCGCCGGGTTCGAGACGGCGTCGGCACCTGACGCCGAGCCCGCATCCGCATCCGGCGACGACGCTGGGGTGCATGCCTCCTTCATGAAGACGCGGTTCAGACGAGGGGCGGGGACGCCGATCACCCGGACGTGATCGTCCGTTCGTGCGCGGACGACATCCAGGTCTGGAGAGGCGGCGATCGATCGTGTCCGATCCCGTCCACCACCGTCCGTTGGGACGATTCCGGGGGTTCTTCGTCATGTTGGATCGCATTCGACATCTGGGGCTCGGCACCCGGATCCTCGTCACGGCCGTCACCATCGTCGTGACGGTCGTCACCGTGAACTACTGGGTGTTCGTCCGCGACTACGAGAAGTCGGCGAACCAGGCGATGGTGGAGAAGGCCGCGGCCTTCACCGCGGTGGCCGACGAGGCCAAGAACCACGCCAGCCACCTGCTCGCGATCGACGCGGTCGATGTCGACTCGCTGCTGGCCGAGGCGGCGACGCACATGAACTCCGGCGGCGACTACGCCGACACCCGGTTCTTCGAGACGATCCCGGTCGTGGTCGGCTGGACGACCGCCGAGGAGGCGGCGACCAAGGAGGGCATCACCTTCAATGTGAAGGCGTTCGACGCCCGCAATCGCGAGAACGAGCCGACCACCGAGTTCGAGAAGCAGCTGCTGCACGATCTCGAGGCCCAGGTCGCCGCGGGTGGCGAGACCGGCTTCGCTCGCGTGAACGAGGCCGACAATGCCCTGCACTACATGCGGGCGATCCGACTCGACGAGTCGTGCATGATGTGTCACGGCGTGCCCGGCAACCAGTGGGACACCGACGGCGACGGCAAGGACCCACTCGGTTTCGCGATGGAGAGCTGGGCGGTCGGCGACACGCACGGCGCGTATCAGGTGGTCGTCCCGCTGGAGCAGATGAACCAGCAGGTCGCGGGCTTCATCGGCCACGGACTCATGTGGACGGTGCCGCTGGTGCTCGCCGCCTGCGGGCTCTTCGCGGTGCTCATCCGGGTCATGTTCTCGCGTCCGGTCGCGGCGATGACCGCCCGCGTGCAGGACATCGCCGAGGGCGAGGGTGATCTCACGCAACGGCTCGACGCGAGCTCGAAGGACGAACTCGGCGTCATGGCGGGGTGGTTCAACAAGTTCCTCGAGAAGCTCGAGGGCATCATCCGCGATGTGGGCAGCGGGGCGGAGCAGATCGACGGCGGCAGCACGCAGGTCTCGTCCGCGAGCCAGTCGGTCGCCTCGGGCGCCAGCCAGCAGGCGGCGAGTCTCGAGGAGATCAGCGCCAGCCTCGAGGAGATGTCCGCGATGACCGATCGCAACGCGACCAACGCCCGCGAGGCGGTCGAGGTCTCGGACCGCAGTCAGACCAACGCCGGCGAATGTCAGCGTCAGATGGGCGAGATGTCCGACGCGATGGGCGCCATCAAGCAGTCGAGCGACTCGATCGCGAAGATCCTGAAGGTCATCGACGAGATCGCCTTCCAGACCAACCTGCTGGCCCTCAACGCCGCGGTCGAGGCGGCCCGGGCGGGCGAGGCGGGCAAGGGCTTCGCGGTGGTCGCCGAGGAGGTTCGCAACCTCGCCCAGCGGTCGGCCGAGGCCGCCCGCGAGACCGCGACCATGGTGGAGGAGTCCACCAGCCGCGCCGACAACGCGTTCGAGATCTGCCAGCGGGTCGGCGAGAGCCTCGACCTGATCGTGCAGGGCACCAACGATGTCAACAACCTGCTCAGCGAGATCGCGGCCGCGAGCGGTGAGCAGGCCGAGGGCGTGGGGCAGATCAACGCGGGCGTCACCGAGCTCGACAAGGTCACGCAGCAGAACGCGGGCAACTCCGAGGAACTCGCCGCGGCGAGCGAGCAGACCGCGGCCCAGGTCGCGAGCCTGCGAGAACTGATCGGCGCCTTCAAGGTGTCCAAGTCCGACCTCTGAGCCTCAGCGGCCATCGATCACGACGGGTTCCGCGGCCCCGGCATCTCGCCGGGGCCGCGGTCGTGTCGGTCGCGGACGAGCTCGAGCAGAATCGCCGCGATCGCCTCCGCCCGCGCCCGCTCGATCCCCGGCTCGCCGAGTCCGCCGCCGACGTGCGGGGTCATCGCGACGGTGTCGAGTTGGTGGAACGGGCGGTTCGACGGAATGGTTCCCGCGTGTTCGTGCGGCCCGGCCGGCACCCGCCACCAGACGTCGAGTCCGGCCGCGAAGAGTCGGCCG
>JAUIHC010000218.1 GCA_030432455.1 Phycisphaerae bacterium
GTGTCGGGACGGCTTGCCGCCGGCGTCTTCGAGCTCGTGCCGCCGATCTACGAACTCATGCTCCGGAGTCAGGTCCACGGGCCGGGTTCGCGCTGACTGACCCGGGCGGCGGGATCCGGTAGTCTCCGCGGTCTTCGCTCGATCGCGGGTTCGGACGGTGGTTCCGGCCGCGACGGCACGGTCTTCCATTCAGCATCCCTGAACAACGAGAGGCTTCACGCGATGGCCATTCGGGTCGGCATCAACGGTTTCGGTCGCATCGGTCGCCTGGTCTACCGGGCGGGCATCCGCCGCGGTGGGTTCGAGTTCGTCGGGGTCAACGATCTCGTGCCCTCGGACAACCTCGCGTACCTCCTGAATCACGACACCATGCACGGCCGCTTCGAGCATCCGGCGACCGCGAACGATCACGGCTTCGAGTGCCAGGGCCAGACCACGACGTGCTCGGCCGAGCGTGACCCCGCGGCCCTGCCCTGGGGCGATCTCGGCGTCGATTACGTCCTCGAGTCGACCGGTCTCTTCACCGACGGCGAGGCGGCGGCGAAGCACATCGCCGCGGGCTGCAAGCGGGTGGTCATCTCGGCTCCGACCAAGAGCCCCGACACCGTCAAGACCATGGTCTTCGGCGTGAACCACGACCAGTACGACGCGGCGACCGACACCGTGGTCTCCAACGCGAGCTGCACGACGAACTGCCTCGCCCCGATCACGAAGGTCATCTGCGACGAGTTCGGGCTCGAGGAAGGTCTCATGACCACGGTGCACGCGGTCACCGCGACGCAGCCGACCCAGGACGGTCCGAGCAAGAAGGACTGGCGCGGCGGCCGCAACGGCTACATGAACATCATTCCCGCGAGCACCGGCGCCGCCAAGGCCGTCGCCCTCTGCATCCCCGAGGTGAAGGGCAAGCTGACAGGCATGGCGTTCCGCGTGCCGACCGCGAACGTCAGTTGCGTCGATCTCACCTTCCGCACCGCGAAGAGCACCAGCCTCGCCGAGATCAACGCGGCGATGAAGGCGGCGAGCGAGGGCGCGATGAAGGGCTACCTCGGCTACACCGACGAAGAGGTCGTCTCCAGCGACTTCATCGGCGACACGCACAGCTCGATCTTCGACGCGGGTGCGGGCATCGAACTCAACGACCGGTTCTTCAAGGTCGTGAGCTGGTACGACAACGAGGCGGGCTACGCGAACCGCTGCCTCGACATGATCACGATGATGGCCAAGGGAGACGGCACCGCCTGAACCGCCTGAACCGGCGGACCCGCGACCGGGCCGGGGCGTCACAACCCCCGGGGCATCCACCGCCATCGGTCACGGAACCCAACCATCCCTTGACACTCGGCGGGGCAGGGCCTACTCTTCCCCGTTCACAACTGAAACCTTGCTGCGGGGTAGAGCAGTCTGGTAGCTCGTCGGGCTCATAACCCGGAGGTCGCAGGTTCGAATCCTGTCCCCGCTACTGAAAGCCGCGTCGGACTCACGTCCGACGCGGCTTTTCTTTTGGGCATTCGACCGGCTGGTGTCGGGACAGGAATCGAACCTGCTCGCCTGGACGGCGAAGCCGGACACCTCGCAGACATTCGTGACCGAAGGCCCAATGAGACGCCGAAGGCGTGCTCGTTCATCCTGTCCCCGCTCCTTCAAGAGTGATTGCGAACAGCAGCCCTCGCTGAAAGCACGAGAGACGCGTCCTCCTTGAGGGCGCGACCTTCGATGGGTACGCAGGGATCTGGAAGGGCGGGCCAGGGCGGCCAGTCACCGCGTGTCTCGGAGTCCTCACCGCCGGGTCTTGCCAGCACCTTCCCTCCGCCGGCTGACCGGATAGGCCGAGAGTCACTCCGGGTCTCTTGGCGGGAGGGTGCCGGGTGACGACAGGGTCTGGCCCGCTGGAGCGTTCACGACCCCCCGCGATTCAAGATTCGGGTCGGGCTGGGGCCGGACCGAACCGATGCGAACGGTGGCCGGCTGTTCTTGACCTTGCGGAGCGTTCGCCCGTGTCAATGGAACATGTCATGTCGGAGGGGCCTCGCGTCACAGGGGTGCCGTGACGGCCATGCATGACCATGGCTTGCACCCATCGTTGCGCCGATCGCGAGATCGGCCATGTCGATTCGTGGTCTTGAGCGGTAGAATCCCGGCATGGTCGGTCTTGTCTCCGACAACCTCGAGCGGATCCGAGCCGCGTGCTTGCGGCGCGGCGTGTCGTTCCTTGAACTGGTCGGCTCGGCTGCGCGCGATGACTTCGACCCAAGCCGCAGCGACATCGACGTGCTTGTGGACTTTCCAGACCACGCGCCGGACCTCTTCGGGAGCTACATGGGGCTTCGCGAGGACCTCGCCGAGATCCTCGGCCACCCCGTCGATGTGATCACCCTTCGCGGCGTCAGAAACCCCCTGCTCCTTGAATCCCTGCGGCGTGACGCGGTTCGGCTCTATGCGGCGTGATTCCCAGACCATCCTTCAGGATGCGATCGCCGCCGCGGAGGACATCGTGTCGATGATTGGGGAGATGACGGAGGAGCAGTTCGTCGAGGACAGGCGGACACAACTTGCCGTGGAGCGGTCGTTCGAGATCATCGGCGAAGCGCTGTCGCGGCTGGCGCGCGACTTTCCCGGCATCGCGGATCGGATTCCCGAACACCGTCGCGTCGTCGACTTCCGCAACGTTCTCGCACACGGCTACGACGTCGTGGATCCGCGACTCGTCTACGGACTCGCGCGGACGCGGCTTCCCGCGCTCCTCGCGGCACTGTGCGCGGCGCGTTGACCAGTTCGCAGCATTGGAGCCAGGTGATGCCGCCGCGCGAGAAGCCATGGTGATCTCGCTGGCGGAGAGGCGAGTTCCGATGAGCGTCGGCGTTGAATACCTGAAGGCCGCGTCGGATATGACGACTCCGAAGCGGCTTCTTCATTGGCGAACGATCGTCCGATGTCCGGACGGGATCTTCGGAGCGAGCGGGGTGCCGCATTCCGGACAGGTGTCGCCGTCCGATGCCTGCAGGTCGTACTCGCAGTACCCGCAGTGCGTCGGTCGGATGTTCAGTCTGAGGAACGCCGTCGCCAGGCGTCGCCGTGGCGGGATCAATTGGAACGGGTACATCGAGATGATCATGAGCACCGTCACGATCCCGCTCCAGAGACCGTGCCGATCGAGAATGATCAGGGTGATGTAGATCACGGCCCACACGGCGTACACGGCGAGCATGCCCAGGTGCCAGGGGGAGGAGCGAAGCGCCTGCCAGTGGACCTTCCGCTGAAGATGGGCCGACGGGCTCTGCATCGCCTGATGTTGGTCGAACATGCCCATGAGGGTCGGCCTTGTCGTCTTCTCAAGCGGACGGGAATCCGAATGCGTCGGAATGCTCGGTCCGCGTGAGATTGCCTCGGGCATTCGTCAAGCGGCGGGGTCTGCGGTTCCGTTCCCAGGGTGCCGCTCGTGTCCGATCACGGCGATCGCAGGATCTTCTCCATCTTCCTCCCCTTGGCGAGTTCGTCCACAAGCTTGTCGAGGTATCGGCACTGCCTCGTCAGGGGCGTCTCGATGTCCTCGATGCGATAGCCGCAGACGACGCCGGTGATGAGCGTCGCGTTCGGGTTCAGCGTCGCCTGCGCGAAGAACGTCTCGAAGGTCGATTGCTCGTCGATGTGCCGCTGGATCGCGGCATCGTCGTGACCCGTGAGCCAGCGGATGACCTCGTGCAATTCCTCGCGGGTGCGGCCCTTCTTCTCGACCTTGGTGACGTAGTGCGGGTAGACCGACGAGAACGTCATGGTTCGGATGCGTTCGTCGTGTTCGGGGGTGGTGGTCGGCATGGGACTGGCTCCGGACTCGGAGTCTATGGCGTGCCGCGAGCCGGAATGGCGAACGGGGCAGGGCGGCTGGTGGTTCGCACCGGTCGAGGAGGGCGATCGGTACCGTGACGGCATGACGCTCCGAAGACTCATCGGCGTGACGCTCCTGTCGGTGTTTCTCGTGCCGGGGGCGGTCGCCGCCGGCGGCAAGGCGCCGCCCAACGTCGTGCTCATCATCTCCGACGACCAGGCGTGGACCGACTTCGGCTTCATGGGCCACCAGTCGATCGAGACACCGCATCTCGATCGACTTGCGTCCGAGAGTCTCGTCTTCGATCACGGGTATGTTCCGACCAGCCTCTGCTGTCCGTCGCTCGCGTCGATCATCACCGGCACGCATCCGTTTGAGCACCGGATCACGGGGAACGAACCGCCGAGGCCGTCAGGCGTCGGGTACGCGAATCCCGCGTACCGCGCGGATGTTCAGCGGATGATCGATCTCATCGATGCGTCGCCGCGCCTTCCCGCGATTCTCGCCGAGCATGGCTATCGCAGTCTTCAGACGGGCAAGTGGTGGCTCGGAGACTTTCGTCGCGGCGGGTTCACTCACGGCATGACCCATGGTGATCCGGATCGCGGCGGTCGGCACGGAGACGCCGGGCTGGCGATCGGACGAACCACGATGGAGCCGATTCGAGCGTTCCTGGCGGACGACGACGACCGACCGTTTCTCATCTGGTACGCACCGTTCCTCCCGCACACGCCGCACGACGCCCGCGCGGAGCTCGTGGATCGGTACGCGGATGGAAGCCGGTCGGCCGCGATCGCTCGCTATCGCGCGAACTGCACATGGTTCGACGAGACCTGCGGCCAACTGCTTGAGATCCTCGACGACAGCGGGCACGCGGAGGACACGATCGTCCTCTTCGTGACCGACAACGGCTGGATCCAGCGTCCGGACGGGCCACGCTACGCGCCGCGCTCGAAGCGATCACCGTACGACGGCGGTCTGCGAACGCCGATCATGGTCCGCTGGCCGGGAAGAGTCGAGCCGGCGACGGTCGGGACACCGGTCAGCAGCGTCGATCTCACGCCGACGATTCTCGCGGCCTGCGGGATTCCGGTGCCCGCCGAGATGTCGGGGATCGATCTTCTGGACGAGGACCGGGTCGCCGCCCGACCCGCGATCTTCGGTGATGTCCATCTTCACAACGCGATCGACCTTGAGAATCCGGCGGCGAACGGCACGCACCGCTGGTGCATCCACGACGGGTGGAAGTTGATCGTGCCGAATCCCGCGACGGTCGAAGGCGGCGAGGTCGAGTTGTTCAGGATCGTCGAGGATCCGTTCGAGACGACCAACCGGGCCGCCGACCACCCGGCGACGGTGGCGACGATGCGGGCGATGCTCGACGCGTGGTGGTCACCGACGCCGGCTGCTCAAGGCGTCGGCGATGCCGATTCCTGAACGCTGTAGGCAATTCTGGACACGCACCAACCGACGTCGTTGAATGGGCCTTTCGATGAAGGTTGTGGACACGCACCAACCTGACGCCCGCGTTCCTCTTCGGTCGGTGCCTGTCCAGAACCGGGAAGCCGACCACCCTCCTCGTACACTCCCCGCGTGTTCTGCCGCGACTGCGACTATTCCCTCGCCGAGGTCGATTCGGATCGCTGCCCGGAGTGCGGTCGGGCGTTCGATCCAGCCACGTTCGGGGGCAATTCTGGACACGCACCGACCGACGTCGTTGAATGGGCCATTCGAAGGGGTGAGTTGCTCGTGATCGGGCTGATGTAATGCATCTCAAGCGAGCCGGGGGGCTCGTTGGCATCAAGGGGTAGGCGTTCTGCGCAGGCGACAACGCCATCGTCGAGTCGATGACCCGGATGGACAGCCGTTGGTGGATCAGGGTGTCGCGACCGCG
>JAUIHC010000219.1 GCA_030432455.1 Phycisphaerae bacterium
CGGCGGATCCTCGGCCCCGACGATCTTCCCGACCGCGAGCGGCCCGGCGGCCCCGACGAACGGTCGCTCAACGCCCACGTCGCGGCGGCGATCGCCTTCCACGAGGCCCGGGTCGGGGCCCGAGGGTCCGGAGGGTCCGGAGGGTCCCGAGCCTGATTCGGGACGCCCCCCGGGCGGCACCGCCGCTCAGGCCTCGACCGCCACGCCCTCGCCGACGAGTTCGCGATCATCGATCCGCTCGATCGACGCGCCCAGCATGTTGAGGGTCTCCTCCATGCGGACGTAGCCTCGATCCAGGTGGTAGACGCGGTTGACGATCGTCTCGCCCCGGGCCGCGAGTCCGGCCATGACCAGACACGCCGACGCTCGGAGATCGCTCGCCATGACCGGGGCTCCGACGAGCTCCCGACCCCCCACCACCATGACCGTGGGTCCCTGCCGGATGAGAGTCGCGCCCATCCGCGAGAGTTCCGCCACATGCATGAACCGCTCGGGGTAGATCTTCTCGGTGATGATGCTGTTGCCCTGAGCCAGACACAGCAGGGTCATGAACTGGGCCTGCAGATCGGTCGGGAAGCCGGGGTGCGGCTGGGTCGTGATGATCGTCGGGCGAAGGGATCGCTCGCTGGTCACCCGGACCGTGCAGCGGGTCGGATCCTCCGCGGGATCGAGCCGCTCGACGTTGACCCCGATCTCCTGGAACCGATCGATCGCGGCCAGCAGCGCGTCGTACGGGAATCCTGCGATCTCGACATCGCCGTTGGTGACCGCCGCGGCGGCCGCGTATGTCCCGGCGACGATCCGGTCGGGCATGACCCGATGGGTGGCGGGCCCGAGTTCATCGACCCCGTGGATCACGATCCGGGGCGTGCCCGCCCCCTCGATGCGGGCCCCCATCGCGTTGAGCAGCCGGGCGAGGTCGGCGATCTCCGGCTCGCACGCCGCCGACTCGATGATGGTGGTTCCCTCCGCCACCGTCGCGGCACTCATGACGTTGGCGGTCCCGAGCACGGTCGAGCCGAACGGTCCGCCCAGGAAGATCGTGGTGCCGCGCAGACGGTCGGCCCGACAGTGGATGTCGCCGCCGTCGAGCGTGATCGTCGCCCCGAGCGCCTCCAGACCCCGCAGGTGGAGATCGACCGGCCGCGACCCGAAGGCGCAGCCGCCCGGCATCGAGACGATCGCCCGACGGCGGCGGGCGAGCAGCGGCCCGAGCACGCAGATGCTGGCCCGCATGGTGCGGACGATGTCGTATCGGGCGTGGATCGCGGTCGGATCGACGGTCTGGAACCGAAGACGGCCGGGCACCGACTCGTCGATCTCGATGCCGAGCTCGACGAGCAACCGCATCATGTTCCGGATGTCGCTCAGATCGGGGACGTCGTGCAGGTCGATCGGACCGTCGGCGAGCAGGGTCGCCGCCATGAGCGGCAGCGCGGCGTTCTTGGCCCCCTCGACCGTCATCCGCCCGGACAGGCGTCGGCCACCTTCGATGCGAAAGCAATCCATCGATCGACTCTCCTGCGACTGCGACCACCCCGCGATGTGCCGGATGCGTCTCCGGGTCATCGACCGGAGGCCGCCGGGGACTCCACCCGCGCGATCCGCACAGGCCGCACGCTCGGCATCGTCCGCACGAGCGACCATCCCGCCCCGGACTTCCGGCGTCGAGTCGCTTGCCCCGCCGCGGGCGAATCGTACCGTCGTCTCCGAAGGCTTGGCCCGTGGACGGGCCGCATCACGGGAGGAGAGATCATGAAGTCGACCATCACCAGCATCACGGGCCTCACCGCCGCGGTCCTCACCGCAGGCACCATGGGCTTCGCACCCGCACCCGCACCCGAGGCCGAGCCGCCCGAGGCGATCGTCCTGACCGGCGTGGTCCGGGACTTCAAGGAACGAACCGTCGAAGGCGGCCATCCCGACTTCGAACGTCGTCCGAACCTCGGCTTCGGCCACTACGTCGGCAACGTCGCCGAACAGCTCGACGCCGACGGGAAGCCCGTCTTCACCGGACAGGGCTTCAAGGTCGGCTCGCAGTGGAAGGACGGCCAGGGCAGGAACATCTGCTGGCGACTCTTCGATTCGTCGCGGGGCGATGTGGCGGGCACCAACCGCGGCAGCGATCCGGGCGGCATCCAGAGCGACGAGTCGTTCCGATACTGGTTCCGGGACCACCCTCAGCACAACTCGTCGCGGCTTCTGGACCTGACGCTCGTGCGTCAGGTGGACGGCTCGTACGTGTTCGACTCCAACGTCGATGAACTCTACGACGCCCGCGGCGGCTTCTTCCCGATCGACCATCAGCTCTACGGCAACTCCGGAGGCGATGGCCCCGACCACAACTTCCACTTCACCTTCGAGCTCCACACCGAGTTCATCCATCGCGAGGACGAGAACCAGCGGTTCACCTTCCGCGGCGACGACGATGTGTGGGTCTTCATCGACGGTCGGATGGTGATCGACCTGGGTGGCGTGCACGAGGCGATCGAGCAGACGGTCGATCTCAACCGACTCGGACTCGCCGACGGAGAGATCCACAGGCTCAGCTTCTTCTTCGCGGAACGCCACCGCACGCAGTCGAACTTCCGGATGACCACGAACTTCGAGATGCAGTCCGTCGAGCTTCCGACCGTGACCGCCGCCTACGACTGATCTCCGTGTTCCGGGCCCGAGTGCCCGGGTGATCTCCCCGTGAAACGACCACGCCCCGACGTCGGAGACGTCGGGGCGTGGTCGTTTGGGGAAAAGACGGATGGGGAACGGTCGGTCAGTAGACCTCGAGCATGCACCGGTGCGTCGGACGCACGTGTCGCTTGATCTGCTCGCCCGTCCAGTCGGCGGGATCGACGCCCGCCAGCTCGTCCTTGACCTTGAGGTACTGCCCGCCCACGCCGAGCCTCGCCATCGTCTGGAACACGCCGGTCTGCATGCCCGCGAGCCCGCAGATGTACATGAGGGTGCGGTCGCGGCGAAGCAGATCGTCGTGGAGGAAGACCTGCCGGTCGAGGTAGTGGTGGATGTAGCCACCCCGCGTGCCGTCGGCCATCACCTCGCGGCTCACCACGGTGTGGTAGTGGAAGTTCGAGTGCCGCTCCGCGAGCTCGCGGAACAGATCGTCGTAGAGCAGATCGCTGGTGTACGGCGCCCCCATCACGAGATGGATCTCGCCGGTCGTCGGACCGCCGGCCCCCTCCAGCAGATCGAGCACCATGCCGCGGAACGGCGCGATGCCGGTGCCGGTCGCGAGCATGAGGTAGTCGTGCCGGTCAGGCTGCTTCGGCAGCACGAACCGCTTGCCCGCGGGTCCGGTCACGAGCACGGTGTCGCCGGGCCTGAGATCGCAGACGTAGTTCGAGCAGACGCCGACGAAGAGGCCGCGCGTCGGATCGTCGTCGGACTGGGGCTGGTACTCGTCGATGAGCCGCTTGCAGGTGGTGGACAGGATGCGACCCTCGCCATCCTCGCCTCGGGTCGGCGAGGCGATCGAGTAGAGGCGGACCTTGTGCGGCTTCCCGTTGTGATCCTCGCCCGGCGGAATGATGCCGAAGCTCTGCCCCGCCTTGAACGCGCCTTCGAGGGGCGTGCCCGCGACATCGATGCAGACGTGTCGCACGAAGCTCGCCGACTTGCCGCGCAGGCAGAGTTCGTTCCGCACGACGGTCGCCTCGACCGGGGCGGTCGGCGGCACGAGATGCATGTCCACGTCCACCAGCTCCGGATCGAATGCCGGATCGTGCACGGTCTCCACCTCGGTCATCGTCGGCCTCCCTTCTTCGCCGTCTTCTTCGCAGACTTCTTCGCAGACTTCTTCGCCGTCTTCCTGGGGGCCTTCTTCGCCGACCCGCCGGCATGCGGCTCGGTCATCGACCGCGGATCGAGCACCTCGTCGAGGGTCGCGGCATCCACCAGCGCCTTCTCGGTCGCGAGTTCGCGGATGGTGAGTCCGCGGGCGTGCGCCTCCTTGGCGAGCTTCGCGGCGTTCTCGTAGCCGATGACCGGGGCCAGCGACGTGCCCATCATGAGACTGCGTTCGACGTAGCCCTCGGCGATCGCCCGATCGAGTTCGAGACCGTCGATGCACTTGTCCTGCAGGATGGCCGAGGCGCCCGCGAGCAGGCGGATCGAGTCGAGCAGGGCCCAGGCCATCATCGGCATCGCGACGTTGAGCTGCAGGAGCGAGCCGGTGCCGCCGAAGCCGCCGAGGGTGATCGCGGCGTCGTGACCGACGACCTGGCAGGCGACCTGCACCACGCTCTCGCAGATGACCGGATTGACCTTGCCGGGCATGATCGAGGAGCCGGGCTGGGTGGCGGGCAGCACGAGCTCGCCCAGGCCGCACCGGGGTCCCGAGCCGAGCCAGCGGATGTCGTTGGCGATCTTCGACAGGCTGGTGGCGATGGTCTTGAGCTCGCCCGACGCCTCGACCACGCAGTCGCGGGTGGCCTGCGCCTCGAAGTGGTTGCGGGCCTCGGCGAAGTCGATCCGGAGCCGCTTCGAGAGCCGCCGGGCGACGCGAGCCCCGAACTCGGGATGCGTGTTGATCCCCGTCCCGACCGCGGTGCCGCCGATCGGAAGATTGCCCGCGAGTCGCTTCACCGCCCGGTTCGCGCGGACGATCGACTCCTCGATCTGGGCGGCGAAGCCGGAGAACTCCTGCCCGACGCGAAGCGGCGTCGCATCCTGCAGGTGCGTGCGGCCGGTCTTGACGATCGAGTCCCAGCGACGCGCCTTCTTCGCCAGTCCCTTGTGCAGCCGCTTGAGTGCCGGGACGAGTTCGTTCACGATCGCGACCGCGCCCGCGATCTGCATGGCGGTCGGGAAGGTGTCGTTGCTGCTCTGGCCCTGGTTGACGTGATCGTTGGGATGCACGGGGTTCTGGCTGCCGAGCGGGTTCCCCGCGGCCAGGCACGCGAGGTTCGCGAGCACCTCGTTGACGTTCATGTTGGTGCTGGTGCCGGAGCCGGTCTGGAAGACGTCGATCGGGAACTGGCCGCTCCACCACGCGACGGGCCGTTCGTCGGAGCCGTCGAGCCCGCCGAGCAGCGTGTCGCAGGCGCCCACGACGGCTCGTGCGACCGGCCGCTTGACCACGCCGAGTTCACCGTTGGTCTCGGCACACGCCCGCTTCAGCTCGGCGAAGGCCGCGATCACCTCGGTCGGAACCGGGCGACCGGAGACCGGGAAGTTCAGAACCGCTCGCTGCGTGGTCGCGCCGTAGAGCGCGTCGGCGGGCACGGGCATCTCCCCCATCGTGTCGCGTTCGATGCGGGTGGAGGCGTTGGACGAGGCCATGCTGGGTGACTCCGAGGCGGGGACGTCGAGTTGAAGGAAGGCCGACGCGGTCCCGGCGGGAGGATCCTCGTTCCCCGAGGACCGCGCGAACCGCGGATGGTATCGCATCCCGCCCTCGACTCGGATCGTCCGCTCAGCGCCGTTCGATCGGCGCCTCGACCGCGAGGCGGCCGCGGGCTCCATCGAGTTCATCGCGGACCGCGGGGTCGAGATCGGGGCCGAATCGCCGCTCGATCTCCGCAAGCAACGGCCCCGCCGCGTCATCGCCGGAGGCGATCCGGCGGTCGAGCACCGCCATCCAGGCGTCGGCCGTCGGCTGGAGCAGCGCAGCCTCGTCCCACTCCTCGGCGAGGAGCAGCATCTCGAAGAGCCGCGACTGCAGCGCCGGATCGACCATCTCCACCCCGGCGGTGCG
>JAUIHC010000220.1 GCA_030432455.1 Phycisphaerae bacterium
CCGGATCTGGAACGACTACTTCGATGCGTGCCAACTCGCGCTGCAGGCCGACCCGTGGACGCTCGATCGCGCGGGTCTCGAGGTCGTGGACGGCCGGCCGATGTCCGAGACCATGGACGGCTGGCGCAACCGGCTCCGGTACTTCCCGCTGAATCTCCTCATCCCCGCGATCGACAAGGCGATCCTCGCCGGTCTCGCGGTGCGGACGGCGTGCGACCTCGCCGAGACCGTCGTCGCCCTTGAACGGACGCGACGACTGGCCGGAGCCTGGCCGTCGAGTCTCGCGGAGATTCCGAGCGACATCCTTGCCGAACCCGTCCGCGATCCCTTCGACGGCGAACCGCTCCGCTACGCCGTCAACGACGGCGCCCCGACCTTCTGGACGATCGGTCCGGATCGAGACGACGACGACGGCGTGCCGGTCGATGATCGCCGCCCGCCATCGCGAGCGGCCCGCCGGATCGTCTCACCCTCGAGCCTCGGCTCGACCTCGGGGCACTGGGGCGCCGATCAGCCCGCGATCACCGACGTCGATGGCGACATCGTGGTCTGGCGGGGGGCGGGTCGGTGAGACGCCGCGGCCCCGGTCTCAGGCGTCGTCTTCGGCGGAGGGCGGGGCGTCCGGAGGCGAGTGATCCGCCGCCCGCAGCAGACTCAGCAGCGTCATCGGATCGTGCATGCCGACGATCTCGTGCAGCACGGTGCCGTCGGGGGCGAGGATCCAGAGCGTCGGATATGCCCGCGTGGCTCGGGCGACCTCGGGGATCGTGCCGTCTCTGGTGATGATCGGATACGTCGGCACCGCGAGCGGTTCAAGGTCGCCCGCCGCGACCTTCTCCCGGCGACGCGCCATCCACGGTCCGACGACGCTCGCGGATTCGACCGCCACCGAGACCACGCGGAACTCGTCGCTCATGTCCCGGTGGATCGCTTCGAGCGTCGGAATGCTCGCGACGCACGGCGGGCACCACGTCGCCCAGACATCGACGATCGTCAGTCGATCATCACCCGACGCGAGGGTCACGGTGCCGCCGTCAAGTGTCGGAAACGTCCCCGACTCGATCGTGCCGGTCATCGGCGCCCGCGGCGGGGCGACTCCCGGTCCGATCAGCATCGCCGACATGATGCAGCCGCCGAACACCATCGCCCCGAAGCCGAGGATGACCACCGCGAACGACTGTCGATCATCGGGCCGACGCGCCAGATCCCGACTCGCCAGCGCGACGGCGACGAGCCCGAGAATGCTGCCGATGCCGTAGACGAGCGACAACGGCCACGCGGCGATCGCGAGGAGGGCGGCGGTGGATGGTCGTCTGGTCGGGGTCACCACAGAGACACAGAGGGCACAGAGGACGCACGAGGATGAAGGGGAAGGAGGGTGATCGGCACTCAGGATGACCCGCGGGACTTCGTGGCGAGTTCGCGGAGCAGGTCGAATGCCTGCAGCGGCGTGATGTTGTCCAGAGTCACCTCGCGAAGCCGCGTCACGATCTCGTCGTCGACGGCGCTCGTCACGGCCGACTCGGCATCCAACTCTTCACCCCTCTGTGCCTCTGTGGTCAATCCGAACAGATCCAGCTGCGGCTCGGCCGCGGCGGGCGGGGCGGAGGGGGCGTTGGCGGCGCGGTCGGCGGCGTGCTGCTCCTGCACCGCGAGGCTCGCGAGGAGTTCGCGGGCGCGGGCGACGACGTCGGGGGCGAGGCCCGCGAGTTCGGCGACGTGGATGCCGTACGATCGATCGGTGCGACCGGGGGCGATGCGGTGCAGGAACACGATGCGGTCCTGCCACTCGCGGACGGTGACATGCAGGTTCGTGACCGCGGGCATGCGATCCGCGATCGTCGTGAGTTCGTGGTAGTGCGTGGCGAAGAGCGTCCGGCTCCCGCGGGCGGCAAGCGCCTCGGCGATCGCCCAGGCGAGCGACAGGCCGTCGAGCGTGCTGGTGCCGCGGCCGATCTCGTCGAGCACCACGAGACTCCGGTCGGTCGCGTGGTGCAGGATGTTCGCGGTCTCGGTCATCTCGACCATGAAGGTCGAACGACCGGCGTGCAGTTCGTCGGCGGCACCGATGCGGGTCAGGATGCGATCGACGACGCCGATGCGAGCCTTGGTCGCGGGCACGAACGATCCGGCCTGCGCGAGCAGCACCACCAGCGCCGTCTGCCGGATGTAGGTGCTCTTGCCCGCCATGTTCGGGCCGGTGATGAGGGCGAGACTCGCGGGCTGGTCGCCGGTCGCGAGCCGCGTGTCGTTGGGCACGAAGCGATCCCGCATCGACGCGTCGAGCACCGGGTGCCGGGCGTCGAGCAGTTCGATCGCGGTCGAGCCGTCCACCTCGGGGCGGACCCAGCCGAGTCGGTGCGCGGTCTCGGCGAGGCACTGGGTGCCGTCGATCTCCGCGATCGCCTCGCCGAACGCGGCGATCGCATCGAGTTCGGCGGCGATCGCCTCGCAGAGACCGGCGAAGACGATCTTCTCGCGTTCGAGTCCGCGGGCGCCCGCGGTCAGGACCTTGTCCTCGAAGGTCTTGAGTTCGTCGGTGATGTACCGCTCGGCGTTCTTGAGCGTCTGCTTGCGCACGAAGCCCGCCGGGACCTTGGTGTCGTTCGCCTTGCTGACCTCGATGTAGTAGCCGAAGACCTTGTTGTAGCCGACCTTCAGCGACCCGATCCCGGTCTCCTCGACGATCTGGCCCTGATAGACCGCGAGCCAGCTCGTCGCGTCGCGTTCGAGCGAACGGGCCTCGTCGAGATCGCCATCGACGCCATCCCGCACGAGACCGCCGTCTCGCAGATGCGCTGGCGGATCATCGACGCAGGTCGAGGCGATCCGCTCGGCGAGTGGCGCGAGTCGCGCGGCCGCGGATTCGAGGCGATCGTGCACGGCAGCAAACGCCGGCCGCTCGGCGAGCAGATCGACGATCGGTCCGGCGGCGGCGACGCTTCGGCCGAGGGCGACGACATCACGCGGCGTCGCGCGACCGACCGCGACGCGGCCCGCGATGCGGGCGACGTCGTTCATGCCGAAGAGGGCGTCGCGGATCGCGTCCGCGGCATCGCGATCCTCGACGAGTCCGCCGACGGCGCGGAGCCGCGACTCGATCTCTTCGACCTGCACGAGCGGCCAGCAGAGTCGGTGCCGCAGGGCGCGGCGGCCCATCGCGGTCCGACAGTGCGGGAAGACCGACAGCAACGATCCTTCGACCTCGCCGCGACGGCTGGTGCGTTCGATCTCAAGACTCGACAGCGTCGCCAGATCGAGTTGCATCCGACGATCGTCGTCGCGGCGGCGGGGCGGGCGCAGATGCGGGAGCGGGCGGGTCTCGCCGTCGTGTCGATCGGCGGCCTGGGTCTCGAGCAGGTATCGCAGCAGGGCGCCCGCGGCGGCGGTCGCCGGATCGTCCGCCGAGAGGCCGAACGCTTCGAGACTGGCGACTCCGAAGTGCTCGCGAAGCGTGCGGTCGCCTTCATCGGGGGTGAACAGCCAGCCGGCTCGCCGGGTCTCCGCGGACCCGATCGATTCCGCAAGGCCGTCGGGGAGCGAGATCGACTCGTCGAGGTCGATCGGGTCGGGGATCAGGAGCTCGCTGGGTCCGAATCGGGCGAGGAGATCGGCGACGCTCACGCGGTCGCACTCGGCGACCGTGAACGAGCCGGTCGAGAGTTCCGCGACCGCGATCGCGCAGCGATCGTCGGGGAACGAGGCGACCGCCGCGACGAGGTTCTCGCGGCCTTCTTCAAGCAGCGACTCGTCGACGAGCGTTCCCGGCGTGAGCACGCGAGTGACCGCGCGATCGACGACGCCCTTCGCGTCCTTCGGATCCTGCACCTGATCGCAGACCGCGACCCGCAGGCCCTGATCGACGAGTCGCCGCAGGTACGACTCGGCCGAGTGATGCGGCACGCCCGCCATCGGCATGCCCTTGGTGCGCTCCGTCAGCGTGATGCCGAGCACGCGATGCGCGGTCTGGGCATCGGGGCCGAAGAGTTCGTAGAAGTCGCCCATGCGGAAGAACAGCAGGCAGTCGGGGTGCGCCTGCTTGAACCGCGTGAACTGCCGCATCGCGGGCGTCTCCCACGCGGGACCGCGGTACGCCTCGGGAAGCGGGGCGAGGGATGTGGCGGGGGCGGAGGACATGGGGGGGAGAACGTGGAGAGTGAAAAGTAGAGAGTGGAACCGTGGGGGCGTCGTCTCTACTCGGCAGTCTTCGGCGTCTCCCTCCTTCCCGCCGCCCACAGGACGGCTTCGGCGAGGTGCTTCCGGAACAGCGGCTCCTTGTACGACTGGTCGGTGTGACCGCCACCGGTGTAGAAGGCGCGGCCGCCGTCGAACTCCTGATACCACGCGATCGGGTGGTCGCCGTTCATGCCGCCGCCTTCGTAACTCGACTCGTCGAGGCTGAGCAGCACCTTCACGTTCGGCCGGGGACTCTCGCGGTAGACATACCACTCGTCGGTGCGCTTCCACACCTCGGGCAGGAACGCGGTCGCGGGGAACCTCCGGTCCTCGACATTGATGTCCGCGGGCTGGATGCGGGGGTGCGTCTTGAACCACGCGCCGCAGAGTTTGCCGTACCACGGCCAGTCGTACTCGGTGTCCGCCGCGCTGTGCACGCCGACATAGCCCTTCCCGGCCCGGATGAACGCCTCGAAGGTCTTCTGCTGCTCGTCGTCGAGCACGTCACCGGTGGTGTTGAGGAACACCACGGCCTCGAACCGGGCGAGCTTCTCGGGCTCGAACCAGGAGGAGTCCTCGGTGGCCTGTACAAGGAACCCGAACTCGCGACCGAGCTCCCGCATGGTCTCGATGCCGACCGGGATCGACCCGTGCCGGAAGCCGGCGGTCTTCGAGAAGACGAGCACCTGCGGGCGATCGTCCTTCGACGGCGGAGGGCCCGGACGGTCGGCCGCATCCTGGGGTGCCACGGCGGCCAGAAGGCCGCCGGCCACGACCAGTGACAGACCCGCCGGGGCGACCCGACGGGCAAGGGGGCGGACGACGCGAAGGAGGCGGAGAAGGTGGTCGCTCATGCCCCGATCGTACGGCAACCCGCGTCAGGGGGTCTCCCGGGCGGGGGCTGGAGACGGGCCGTCCACGGGGTTCGGGGTGATGGCCGAGGACGACGCGGCGGGGATGATGACGGCGTCCGGGGCCAAAAACACCACCACCCGGCAGGCATGCCGGGTGGTGACATGTCTCTCACCTCGCACGGCTCGGGATCGAGGACGGGTTTCGTCCGGGGCCGAACAGGACTCGGCAGGTGCCGATGTCCCTCAGAAATGCGAGAACATGGGGATCGGGCGCACGATTTCTCCTCGAACCGCCGGAAACGAGGGGAACACCGGCCGTGGATGGCGGAATATGGCGAAGACGGGTCGGGGCGGACTCGTGTCCCCAATGCGACTGAACCCGCCTGGCGGCGGGTTCAGTGGGGGGACATGGAGCCGATCGGGATCGAACCGACAACCTCCTCGATGCGACCGAGGCGCTCTCCCAATTGAGCTACGGCCCCTGCGGTTGTGATGGCCTCGCCGACTGCACGCGAGACCGGGAAGTGTATCGACCTCCAGGGCTGATGGCTAGGTCCTGTGTGACGGATCGGCGTCAGACCCGAGAGGTTCGGAGGCGGCCTCCAGCGAGGAGGGCGACGCAGGCGATTCCCCTGAGAATCGTCGATGCAGCCCGACGA
>JAUIHC010000221.1 GCA_030432455.1 Phycisphaerae bacterium
AAACGCCCATCGCCCGCGGAAGGTGAGATCCTCGTCCCGCACGATGCGGCGGCGGATCGCGATGGCGAGGGCCTCGATCCCGATGCCGTCCCGGGCCCCGATCGCGAGATCCGCGGTCGAGGGGGTGCCACAGAGATCGATCTTGTTCGCCACCCGCAGCACGCCTTCGGGCGGATCGAGGGTCGCGGGGAGGGCCGCATCCTCGGTGTCGGGACTCGCCAGATGGACGATGAGCGTCGCCCGCCGGATCGCGTCGAGACTCGCGGCGATCGCGGCCCGCTCGATCTCGTCGTCGGTCTCCCGGAGCCCCGGCGTGTCGATCCACTCGACGACGACGCCGCCGAGTTCGAGTCGCTTCGACACGCGGTCGCGGGTCGTGCCGGGCAGCGTGGAGACGATCGCGGCCTCGGTGCGGGCCATCGCGTTCAGAAGCGTGCTCTTCCCCGCGTTCGGGGCGCCGATGCAGACCACGGTCGCGGGTCGCAGCAGTCGATCGAGCCGTTCGCTGCGTTCGCGTTCTTCGGCATCGAGCGGTCCGGAGCAGGCTCGCCACGCATCCGCCTGTCGCAGCAGGAGCGGAATCGCGGCGGGGCTCGCGGCGTGTGGCAGGGCGTCGAGGGCGAGCGACTCGATCTCATCGGTCGCTTCGGGCCGAGCATTCGCCGGCGGGGTGGCGAGCCATGCGACGCCCGCGTCCCGCAGCGCCGTCGCCACGCGGCGCACGATCGCCGGGCCGCCGTGCGGCATGAGCTGAGCGTGTCGATCGTCGAGCCGCGTCACGACGCCGTCGTCGATCTCGGCGAGTCGGCGCGGACGCCAGTCGCCGCGAGCGAGCGGAGGACCGGGGGCGATCGCGGTCAGCACGGCGTCGAGGGAGTCCGGGTCGTCGGCGTCGAGGTCGATGATCGCGACGCCGCCGCGGCCGGTGGGCGACGCGAGCCACGCCCGCACCGTGCCCGGCACCGACGATGCGTCGGCGGTCGGGCTCACGACTCCGCGTCTTCGGTCGCGGTCTTCCACGCGAGCGCCATGCCCTTCAGGACGAGATCCGGGATCACGCGGCTGACCAGTTCGTCGTCCTGAAAGAGGGTCGGCGCATCACCGCCGGTCGCGACCACCAGCGGAAATCCGCCGTAGGCGAGGGCGTACCGCTCGACCAGCTTCCACACGCCGCCGGTGACGGCCCCGTGCACGCCTCGCCGCATCGCGTCGGCCGTGTTGCGGCCCCAGGGCTCGCCCTCGGGCTCGACGAACTCGAGGTCGGGAAGAAGATCGGTGGACGCCGCGAGCGTCCGAAGCATCGCGCCGATGCCGGGCAGGATCGCCCCGCCCTGGAAGACGCCTTCGCCGTCCACGAAATCGACGGTCACCGCGGTTCCCGCGTCGATCACGATGCACGCCTGCGTGATCTCGTGCCACGCCGCCGCCGCCGCGAGCAGGCGATCGACGCCGATGATCGACTCGGGGTCGAGCCCGCGACCGATCGGGGCGGCGAGGTCGCGTTCCATCTCGACGAGGTCGCCGCCGATGCGGTCGGCGAGCAGCGGGCGCAGGGCGTCGGCGGCGGGGCGGTTCACGGAGGCGAGCACGACCGCACGCTCGCCGCGCTCGACATCGGCGAGCCACGCCTCGACTGCGGCCACGACCTCGGGCATGCCCTCGAGGGGGCGGTCGATCGTCTCGTCGAGGTCGCCATCGACGAGTCGTCCGGCGCGGATGGACGAGTTGCCGATCGAGATCGCGGCGGCGGTGTTCATGCGGAGATCCGGAGTTGTGAGGTTCGGGGGCGGGGGCGGGGGACGGGGGTCAGCGGGCGGCGATCGCCGCTCGAATCGAGCCGACCATCGTATCGAGGAGCCGCTGCATCCACGGACCGCCCCGAAGCGGCCGCCCGTCGAGCCGACCGACGGCATGCAGCAGCCGATTGCTGGAGGCGATGCCGATCTCGTCGGCGGCGCGGAGTTCGGCGACGCCCAGGGCCCGCTCGCGGATCGGGAGTGCGATCCGGCGGGCGGCCTCGATCACGAGGGGCCGCATGGTGCCGGGCAGGATCGCGGGGGCGGCGGTCGTGGCGGGGGCGACGAGCACGCCGTCCACGAGGGCGAGGATCGTCGAGTGCGTCCCTTCGCTCACGAGACCGTCGCGGTGCAGGATCGTCTCGGCAGCCCCGTCGGCGTGTCCCCGCATCGCGGCCATGACATTCGCCAGCAGGTTCAGCGACTTGATGTCGGTCCGCATCCAACGGTCGTCGGGCGCGAGCGTCGCATCGACGGTCTGGATCGATCCGATCTCGGAGAGCGGCGGGAGCGGCGTCGCGAAGGCGAAGACCGTCGGTGCGAGCGAGCGGCCGGGCGCGTGGCGACGCGGAATCTCCACGCCGCGGGTCACCTGCAGATAGACCGACGCGTCGCCGGTGCCCTCGGCATCCAGCAGCCGGTCGATGATCTCGCGATACGACCCGGGTTCGAAGCCTGCGATGCCGAGCTCCCGCAGGCTCCGGCCGAGCCGTGCGATGTGCGCATCCATCGCCACCGGGAACCCGTCGAAGACGCGGGTGCTCTCGTAGACGCCGTCGCCGAAGAGGAAGCCCCGGTCGAAGGGCGAGATCCGGGCCTCCGCGATCGGGACGATCGCGTCGCCGAGGAGCACCATCGTCGGCGCGGCGGGGCTCACCCGCGGGCCTCGACGAAGGCGCGGGCCCGCGCCGGGTCGATCGGGTTCGACCAGTCGCCGTCCACCTTGATCGCACTTCCGACGATCACCACGTCGCAGCGCTCGAGCAGGCCGGGCAGCGTCTCGGCGGTGGCGCCGCTTCCGACCGCCACCGGCAGCGGGCTCGCGTGCCGCGCCGCGTCGAGGTCGTGCGCCGACACCGCCTGCCCGGTGTGGCTGCCGGTGATGATCACCGCGTCGGCGCCCATGAAGTGCGTGCCGGAGACGAGGTCCGCCAGCACGAGGTCGCCGGTGAGGGCGTGGGCCGAGTGCTTCTTCCGGACATCGGCCCAGATCGCGACCGACTCGGCGTCGATCGATCGACGGAAGCGCAGCAGCGGTCCCGCGTCGGCCTCGTCGAGGATGCCCTCGTCCGCGACCGCGGCGTAGGCGAAGCCCTCGGCGCGGATGAAGCGGGCGCCGGTCGCGTGCGCGATCGCGAGCGCCGCCCGGTTCGCACCCGCCAGCACCTGCACCCCGACGGGGCGATCGCTCGCGGCCTCGACCACCGCCGCGACCGCCCGAGTCATGGCGGAGACGATCTCGGGTCCGACCTCGCGCCGCAGATACGGAAGGTCGTGCATGTTCTCGACGAGGATCGCGTCGAACCCGAGATCCACGAGTCGCCGCGCCTCGTCGGCGGCGCGGCGGGCGATCTCCGCGGGGCGGCGTTCTGCGCGGGGGGTGCCGGGGAGGGCATCGACATGCACCATGCCGACGAGGGTTCGGGGAGCGGGGGTCCAGCGTTCGGTGGTCATGGTCGATCTCGTCGGTCGGTGTGTGGCATGGTGAGGCGTCGGCCGGCGCCCTCGGTCGCCCGGCGACCGCTGCGCACCGCGATCGCGAGCATGACGCCGGTCAGTCCGGCCACCCCCGCGAGCATCCCGCACACGATCCAGAATCCGACGTCGCTGCGGGCGAACGGAATCCCGCCGACGTTGATGCCGAGGAGTCCGGTGAAGAAGGTGAGCGGGAGGAAGATCGTCGCGATCCAGCTGAGCCGGTAGGTCGAGGTGGCGAGGTCGTCCATCGTGAGGATGTGGTCGCGATCGGCGAGCACCCGGGCGCGGTCGAGTTGTCCGTGGATGCGATGTTCGAGCCAGTTCGCCCGCTCCAGCAGCCCGCGCATCGCATCGACGTCGCCCTTCTCCGACCGCGTGCTGCTGTCGAGCAGCGACCGCTGGATCGCGGTCTGCAGCGGGTCGAGATGACGATCGAGACCGAGCAGGACCCGCCGCACCTCGGAGACGCGGTCCACGCGGGTCGCACGGGCGGTCTCCAGATCGGCTTCGATGTCGTCGAGGTCGAGCGCCGTCCGACGCAGCGACGGGGCGATGCGGTCGAGGAACTCGTCGGCGAGTTCGACCGTCGCCGCCAGCGTCGTCACCCTGCGATCGGGCAGGTCCGCGATGCCGGCGCACGCGCCTTCGACCACCCCGAGCCGGTGACGGCGGATGGTGGCCATCCGATCGTCGGCGACCACGATCGCCAGCATGTGGTCCTGTTCGCTGTCGAGAAGAGCCTCTGCGGGAATCTCCAGTCGCAGCAGCGACGAGCCGGCCTGGCGGTAGCGGAGGCTCTCCCCGCGGGCGTCCTCGCCGACGATCTCGATCAGCGACTCGGGGAACTCGAGATCGCGGAGGGCGCGGGCCGCCTCGCCCGCGTCGGCCTCGTCGAGCACCACGTCGATCCAGCGGAACGACACGCCCGGCGGCGTGATCCGTCGCACGCCCGGCCGGAGGTCCTCGTACCATTCCGTCGGTAGATTGGCGGCCGGAAGGTTGGGCACTCGACGGACTCCCGCGCGGCTCGACCGGACCCGAATCCGGAACCCGATCCGGACCCCCGCCTCGATCCGTGGAGCGTACCCGGTGCGATTCGAACGATCCCCGACCGACGACGGTCCGTCCGACGGGGCGGAGAGGGTGGAGGCGTCGCTCGGCGTGCGGTCCGACATGCTCGGCGGCGTTCAGGTCGCAGCGCGTGATGCCGGATGCGGAGGGCATGAACCCGACCGCAGCGGAGGGAGGCACGGTCGATGACCAGGCGTCGTGACGGGATCGGTCCCGATCTCGCGGGGAAGCGTCTTCTGGTGACCGGCGGCGGCACCGGGATCGGCGCCGCGACCGCGCGGCTCGCGGCCGCGGAAGGGATGCGGGTTCTGGTGACGGGGCGTCGGGCCGAGCCGCTCGACCGCGTGGTCGCCTCGATCCGTGAGGCGGGGGGCGCTGCGGCGTCGTTCGTCGGCGATGTCGCGGCGGAGGGGGCCGGCGAGGCGATGCTCGCCGCGATGCACGACGCGTTCGGCGGGGTCGATGCGGTCTTCGCCAACGCGGGGTACGGCATCGAGACGCCGGGCATGGAACTGGCGATGCCCGAACTGCGGCGGATCTTCGAGGTCAACCTGTTCGCGGCCGTCGATCTCATACGGTCGGCGGGCCGGGTGATGGGGGACGCGGGCGGGGCGGGGCATCTCCTCGGATGCTCCAGCATCCTCGGCAAGTTCACGCTTCCCGAGTACGGCGCGTACTCGGCGACCAAGGCCGCCCTGACGCATGTCTGCCGGGCGATGCGGACCGAGCTTCGTGGGTCGGGGATCGCGGTCAGCACCGTGCATCCGGTCACGACCCGGACCGAGTTCTTCGAGGTCGCGGCCCGCGCGAGTGCGGGTGACAAGGGCGGGGCGGCGGACCCGGCTCGGCTGCGACCCGACGGCACCCCGAGGCACGCGCCCCGTGCGTTCATCCAGAGCCCCGAGCGGGTCGGGCGGGCGGTGGTCCGGTGTCTTCGGCGGCCCCGGGCCGAGGTCTGGACGACGGTGTCGGGACGGCTTGCCGCCGGCGTCTTCGAGCTCGTGCCGCCGATCTACGAACTCATGCTCCGGAGTCAGGTCCACGGGCCGGGTTCGCGCTGACTGACCCGGGCGGCGGGATCCGGTAGTCTCC
>JAUIHC010000222.1 GCA_030432455.1 Phycisphaerae bacterium
CACCCTCCGGAGAACATGCGGAGTCATGACCGCCCGCGCCACCTCATCGATTCGACGCTGCAGCGTCCGCGTCGCCGTCGGAGCACTGCTTGCGGCGCACGCGATGCTCTCGGGGTGCGGTCCGGAACCGGCGTTCGTCCTCGACAGCGACGTGCCGG
Organism: Phycisphaerae bacterium; assembly: GCA_030432455.1. GTDB lineage: Bacteria > Planctomycetota > Phycisphaerae > Phycisphaerales > SM1A02. Next base: position 159 of record JAUIHC010000222.1, read on the forward strand.
CACCGCAGGACGCCTCGGGGCGGGCGACCACCGGCATCTCGCGTCGCGGCGCCGAGCTGATCGGGGTCGAGACCGTCTTCGCCGACGCCGTGGAGGATCCGCAGGCGTCGCTGGATCTGCTTCGGACCCGATTCCTCGCCGGAGGCTGGTCGATCGACACCGCGGGGGCGACGGGATCGACCGCGACCGCGGTCTTCCGCAAGGACGATCGGCGGTGCCGGGTTCGGGTGGTGCGGAACGATCTCGACCCCGCGATGAGCCGGATCGCGTACCGCCTCGACACCATCGCCGTCGCGGCCGATTCCTCGGATGGCTGAGAGCGGGCCCACGCGTCGAGGGTTCGAGCGGCACGCGCTCACCGTGACGCTGCTCACCGGGGCGAGTCGCTTCGGAGGACTCGCTCGCGAGGCGTGCTTCAGCCGGCTCATCGGACTCACCGAGGTCGCGAGCGCCTTCGGGTTCGCCTTCCAGATCCCCAACCTGTTCCGACGACTCTTCGGCGAGGGCGCCCTCTCCGCGGCGCTCGTACCCGAGCAGTCGCGACTCGAACATCGCCGTCCGGATGCCGCCCGACGCCTGGCGGCGAGCGTGCTGTCGTGGCTCGCCCTGCTGCTCGGATCCGTCGTGGTCCTGGCGGAGGTCGCGCTCCAGCTGCTTCCCGCGGAGTTCGCGACGCCCGGCCTGCGACTGCTCGCCATCACGCTCCCGTACATGCCGCTGGTCTGCATCACGGCCATCGCCGGGGCCGTCCTGCAGGTCCGGGGTCGATTCGGACCCGCGGCCGCGGCGCCGATCCTGCTGAACGCCTCGCTGGTCGTGGCGGTCGCGATCGCGTGGTGGAGGGGCGGCGGAACGCCGGTCGGCGAGGACACCATCGGGATCGTCGCCTGGGGCGTGGTGGTCGCAGGCGTGCTGCAGGCGGCGTGGACGCTCGTCGAACTCCACCGGACGCGTCCGGCCCCGACCGATGCCGATCCCGCCCGCACGCGTCGCCGGGTGCGACTCGCCCAGCGGCGGGTGCTTCGTCAGTCGATTCCGATGATGCTCGGTCTCGGCGTGCTCCAACTGAACACCTTCCTCGACGGACTCGTCGCCAGCTGGCCGACGGTGGTCGGGCCGACGATCCTCGGGCGTCCGTATCCGCTCGACGTCGATGCGATGGCGACCCTGACCTACGCCGCGCGACTCTACGAGTTCCCGCTCGGCGTCTTCGGCATCGCGATCGCCACCGCGATCTTCCCGCAGCTCGCCCGCGAGGTCGGCGATCCTGGTCGATTCGCCGCGACGATCCGACGCGGTCTTCGCCTCGGCCTCTTCATCGGCATCCCGGCGAGCGTCGGCGTGATCCTCGTGCGACGGCCGCTGGTGACCGTGGTTCTCGAGGGCGGGGCGTTCGGAGGATCGGACTCCGAGCGGGTCGCGGTCGTCCTCCTCGCCTACGCGACCGCGATCTGGAGCTATTCGACCACGCATCTCCTCGTGCGGGCCTTCTACGCGCGACGCGAGCCGATGACCGCGGTGCGGGTCGCGATGGCGATCGTGGCCCTCAACCTCACCCTCAATCTCGGGTTCGTCTTCGGCACCGGACTCGGGGTCGCGGGGCTCGCGTGGAGCACGGCGATCTGCTCGGTGATCCAGACCGGCGTGCTCGCCCGACTGCTGGCGGGGCGGGCGGGCGCGCTGTTCGACGCCGCGGTGCGGGAATCGATCGTCCGCACGCTCGCGGCGACGATGGTCATGGGCGTGGTGGTCTGGACGCTGCTCGCGGTCGTGCCGTTCGAGCGGATCGGCGGGGCGTGGACGTCCTCGCTCGTGGCGCTGGTCGTCGCGTCCGCCGCCGGGGCGGCGGTGCACGCCTCGATCGCCCGGGCGTGGCGGATGCCGGAACTCGGCTGGGCGCTCGGTCGCGATCGCGGGTGAGTCTCAGGAGTCCGAGGGCACGATCCGCCAGTCGGCGCCGTCGCGCTCGACCCGGCGGTAGAGCGTGTCCCGCTCGACGGGTTCGCACCCGGCCTCGATCGCGGCCCGCCGCAGGTCCGTGACCGTGGTCTCCTGATGCGTGCTCGCGCCGCCGAGGTGCGTGATGTCGTACCAGACGACCGTGCCGTCGAGGTCATCGGCCCCCGCGTCGAGCATGAGCTGGGCCATCCCGAGGGTCTGCATGATCCAGAACGCCTTCACATGCGGGATGTTGTCGAGCATCAGACGGGCGATGGCGATGGTCCGCAGGTTCTCCAGTCCGGTCGGTCCGGGCAGCGCCTCGAGGCCGCTGGCGTCGGGGAAGAACGGCAGCGGGATGATCGTCTGGAAGTAGCCGGTCTTCAGGCCGTCCTGACCCGGCATCGGCAGTCGGTGTCCCGGATACGACTCGTCGGGGCCCCCGAGAACCACCTCGCCCTCCGCGGCCCGCGCGATGCCCTGAGCCTCGGCCCAGGTCGCGAGGGTCCGATCCTGCTGACGCCGCAGCAGGTCCATGTGGACGAGCCGCTCCGGTCGTCCCTCGACATGGCCGTAGAGCATCGTGGCGTTCGAGTTCAGGCCCAGCTCGTGGGCCGCGCGATGGACGTCGAGCCACTGGTCGCCGCGGATCTTGCCCTTCCACGCCTCGTCGTGGGCGCGATCGTCGAAGACCTCCGCCCCGCCGCCCGGAAGCGATCCGAGTCCGGCGTCGCGAAGGTCGCGGAGGACCGCCTTGATGCCCTCGTAGCCATCCTTGCCCCGCTTGGAGATCCGCTGGAGGTGCACGATCTCGACCGCGGTGAACGCCTTGAGGTGAAGTCGCGGGGCCGCGTCGCGGATGGTCGAGAGCATCGTGGTGTAGTGCTCGAACGGCAGCCACGGATGCAGACCGCCGACCACATGCAGTTCCGTGGCCCCGGCGTTCTGGGCCTCGACCGCGGCGTCGCGGACCTCCTCGACGTTCATCTCGTACGCCCCGTCCTGCCCGCGCTTGCGGTGGAAGGCGCAGAACGAGCAGCTCAGGGCGCAGACGTTCGAATAGTTCACGTGCCGGTTGACGTTGTAGTACGCCAGACGCCCGTGCATCCGGCGACGGACCAGATCCGCGAGGCGGCAGACCGCATGGACGTCGGGCGTGGCGTAGAGCACCGCCCCCTCCTCGAGCGAGAGTCGTCGGCCCTCGAGGACCTTGGCGGCGATCGGTTCCAGCGCGGGGTCGGTCACGCGGAGCGAGCGGGGGGTGGCGACGGCGTCGGCGGGAGACATGTGCGGCATCGTAGAGGGTTCGCCGGAAGGATCAGGCGGATTCCCCGTCGGTTCTGGGACCTGATCTCATCGGGACGATGTCCTTCCCGGACGCTCTGTCCGCTCCCCGGGCAGGTCTGCTGCAGTCGGTCCCCGGTCGTGCCGATGCGATTCTCTGCGAGGACGGCTCCGTGGGTGAGTCGAGGGATCTCGCGTGGACCGGGCGTCTGGACGCCCCAAGGCCGGTCTGGTGTCGGGGCGACCAGCCGGACGGAGCGCGACATGCACGAGGAACCACAACAGGTGTCGAGGATGGACGAACGGACCGATGTCGAGGCGGGCCCGACCGCCACGAGCGGCGACGTGCTCTCGCTCATCGCCGACGTCGAGCGTCACCTCGACCGCATCCGGAACGTCCAGAACCGACAGGAGTCGGAGTTCGCCGATCTGGCGGAGCGGCAGCGGCGGATCGCCGCCGCCGAGTCGTCGCTGGAGACGCGGCGGGCCGAGCTCGACGAGCTGGCCGGCCGGCTCGGCGAGGCTCAGGCGGCCAACGACGCGGCTCGCGCCGCGGCCGCCCGCGAGCGGGACGAACTCTCCGCCCGAGAGACAGCGTTCCGCGCCGAGTGCGACGCCCTGTCCGCCGCCAGGGCGGAACTCGACGGGGTGCGCGAGACGCTCGACGCCCGGTGGCGGGAGATCGACGAGCAGTCCGAGACCATCGCCCGTCAGGACGCCGCGATCCGGGAGCGGGTCGAGGCCCTGGCCAGACGCGAGCAGGAGCTCGTCGATCGGGTCGAGGCTGCGGATGCCGCCCGAGCCGACGCCGAGGCCGCCCTGACGACCGCCACCGAGGAACTCGCCGCCCGCGATCGGACGCTGGCGGAACTCAACGAGCGATACGCCGCGCTGGTCGCCGAGCACGACGCTCGCTCGCAGGCCCTGAACGAGGCGATTCGCGTCCGCGACGAGTCGGTCGAGGCGATGCGGGTGGCGACCGAGCGACACGAGGGCGAGATGGCCTCGGCTCACGAGTCCACGCGTCGTCATCGCGAGGCGCTCGAGGAGGTCGGTCGCCGGCTCGAGCAGACCCAGTCGGAGGCCGAGGCGATGCGGTCGGATCTGGCCGCCGCCATCGAGCGGGCCGCCGAGGCGGAGTCGGCCGGTCGCACCGCGGAGGAGACCCGGCAGGCCCTGGTCCAGACCATCGCGGGCCTGGAGGCCCGATGCGGGGAACTGGAGGGCGAACTGGCCGCCCGCGATGCGTCGTTCGCGGAACTGCAGGGCGCGATCGCGTCACTCGAACAGGCGATCGCCGAGCGGGACGCCCGACTCGCCGATCAGCAGTCCACGGTCGCCGAAGCCACGGCCCGGGCCGAGGCGTCCGAGGAGGCGATGGCGGCCGCTCGATCGAGAATCGAGGAACTCGAGGTTCGGACCGAGCAGGATCAGCGACAACTGAGACTCGCCGGTGAGAAGCTCACCGACCTTGCCCGGGTCGTGGCCGAGCAGGCGCCGCGGCTCGAACGCGGTGCGGAGGCGATGGCCCTCGTCGGTGAACTCGAGGCCGAGATCGAGCGGCTGCGACATGCCGCAGCCGCCGCGTCCGGTGCCGATGTCGAGGCGATCCGAGCGCCGTTGGAGGCTCGGATCGTCGAGCTCGAGCAGGCGCTGGAGGCGGCCAGGGCGGGAGCATCGAGTCAGTCCATGATCGACGAGGTGGTGGCGGAGGCCACCGCACCCTTCGTCGCCCGAATCGCCGATCTCGAATCGGCCCTCGAGGCGGCCCGGCGATCCGGCGGCGAGGTCGATGCCGAGGCGCTGGCCGCGGCGGTCGCCGAGGCCCGGGCGCCGCTCGACGCGCGGATCGCGGAACTGGAGTCGGCGGCTCGGGATGGTGATCCCGCGACGATCGAGGCGGCGGTCGAGGCCGCGACCGCGACGCTGCGGGCGGAACTTGAGCAGGCGAGGGCCGCCGGAGCGGACGAGGCCGTGCCTCGCGCGAAGTACGACGATCTCAAGGCGAAGTGCCGACGCGCGGAGCGTCGCAGCGACGAACTCGAGACGGCGCTCTCGCTCGCCAACGACCGCGGTCAGGCCCAGGAGATGGCGAAGCGACTCCGGACGAAGGCCGAGCGGATCGGCTACTTCGCGAAGCATCTGGAGCGTCGCAAGGCACGTCTGGCGGCGATCCGCGTCGCGATGCGGCGGCGGGAGACGG
>JAUIHC010000223.1 GCA_030432455.1 Phycisphaerae bacterium
CCGAGCCCCGCTGATCGTCCGAAAAAGCGGGACAGGCGACCATTTCAGAAGAAGCGGGGGAAAAGCGGGACAGGCGACCATTTCGGAGGCAAGCCTCGCGTCAGCGCGATCGATGCCGCGAAAAATGTCGCCTGTCCCGCTTTATGGCGGAGCGTGTCGACTTTCCGGATTCTCGGGGTGGGGCATAATGCGGACTCCCCTCTCCCGGAACCGCAGACATGGACCACACCCCTCCCGGTCGCTTCAAGACCGCCGAGGACTTCCGCACCCGTTGGCGGGAACTCGACCCCGACGGCGAGCTCGACCTCGATCTGGATGTCTCCAACGGTGATCCGCTCGCCGCCCCGCTCGCCATCGCGACCCCGGGCGGCGGCACCCGCACCATCGGCAACCGCTTCGCCGTCCACCCCATGGAGGGCTGGGACGCGGGCGAGGACGGGACTCCCAGCGAGCACACCCTGCGTCGATGGCGTCGCTTCGGCGAGAGCGGCGCGAAACTCGTCTGGGGCGGCGAGGCGTACGCGGTCCAGCCCGACGGCCGGGCCAACCCCAACCAGCTGCACCTGAACCCCGACCCCGCGGCGGACAACGCCGCGAACCTCCGGTCGCTGCTCGGGACCCTGACCACCGCCCACGCCGAGCATCACGGCACCACCGACGACCTCGTGGTCGGCCTGCAGCTCACGCACTCCGGGCGGTTCAGTCGCCCGCACGGCACCCGCATGAGCCCGCGGATCGCGGAACTCAATCCGGTGCTCGCGGAGAAGTACGGCCTCGACGCCTCCGTCCACATCCTGAGCGACGGCGACCTCCGCGAGATCTCCGAACACATGGTGCAGGCCGCGTGCCTCGCGGCGGACGTCGGCTTCGACTTCGTGGACGTGAAGTGCTGCCACGGTTACCTGCTGCACGAACTCCTCGGCGCCCACACGCGGCCGGGCGACTACGGCGGCTCGTTCGAGAACCGCACCCGACTCTTCCGCGACACCGTGACCGCGATCCGCAGCGAGCGGCCCGACCTCATGATCGGCTGCCGCGTCTCGATCACCGACACCTATCCGATGTTCCGCCGCGACGGCGACGCGATCGGATTTCCCAAGGACGTCGAGACGCATCTCCCGTGGCGACACCAGTTCGGGGTGAATCCGCTCGATCCGACCGACAGCGACTTCACCGAGCCCAAGGCGTTCCTCGAACTCTGCCGCGATCTCGGCGTCTTCATGGCGAACCTCACGGTCGGCAGCCCCTACTACTGTCCACATCTGCAGCGGCCCGCCGCGTACCCGCCGAGCGACGGCTACCTGCCCCCCCGCGATCCGCTCTGCGAGGTCCAGCGACATCTCAAGATCGTGCGGACGGTGCGGGCGATGGTGCCGGACCTGCCGCTGGTCGGCAGCGGCTGGTCGTACCTTCAGGAGTGGCTGCCCGCGGTCGCCCGGCACGAGGTGCGATCGAACATGGTGGACATGGTCGGCCTCGGCCGCTCGATGCTCTCGTACCCGACCCTGCCCGCGGACATCGTGGCGGGTCGAGACCTCGACCGCAAGCACCTCTGCCGAACCTTCAGCGACTGCACGACCGCGCCCCGCAACGGCATGATCTCGGGGTGCTACCCACTCGACGAGCACTACAAGGCGATGCCGCAGGCGGTGGAGCTCAAGGTGCTGCGAAAGGAGGCTTCGAAGGCATGAACGATCACCGGACGACGGATCACACCGCACGCTTCGCCGAACTCGACGCGAAGCCCTTCGTGCCGCGGGTCGCGGGCTACCTCCGATTCATGGGCCCCGGCTATCTCCAGTCGGCGATGACCCTCGGCGGCGGCAGCGCGTTCGCGGCCCTCTTCGGCGGTGCGGCCTTCGGCTATCAACTGCTCTGGGTCGCCCCGGCCGCGATGCTGCTCGGGATCATCGTGATGTCCGCGGTCGCATGGCAGACGCTCTCGACCGGCGAGGACCCCTACGACGCCCTGCGCGACCGGGTGCATCCGATCTTCGCGTGGATGTTCGCCTGGGGCGGCCTGCTGAGTTCGATCATCTGGCAGTTCGCGCAGTACGCGCTCGCGGGGGCGATGATCTCGATGCTGTTCGGCACGACGCCGATCGGGGGCGGGATCATCGCGCTGGTCTGGTGCGTCTCGGTCGGACTCCTGCATGGCCGCGCCCCGCGATTCATCCGCGGGTACGAGCTCATCCTCACCGGCATGGTCTGGTTCATCGTGCTCTCGATGGCCGCGGTCGTGGTGCGAACCGGCATCCCGAACCCCGGCAAGATGCTCGCGGGCTTCGTGCCGTCCATCCCCGAGGACTGGTCGGGCGTCAACGCCGACGGCAAGCCCGCGACCATCGACAGCCTGACCGTGATCGTGAGCGGGCTCGCCGCCGCGGTCGGGGCGAACATGCTCTTCGTCTACCCCTACACGCTCCGCAAGAACGGCTGGGGACGCGACCACCGACGACTCGCGCGGTACGACCTCGTCTTCGGGATGTTCCTGCCGTTCTCCCTGGCGGTGAGCCTCATGGTGATCGCGAGCGCCGCGGTGTTCCACTACGGCGACGCGGGCTTCACCGGGGCGAAGATCCCGCCCGCGAAGGCGGCGGAGATCTTCGCGGCGCCGGAGCGACTCGGGCCGGTGATCGGCAAGTGGATCTTCGGCCTCGGCATCCTCGCGATGGCCCTCTCCTCGATCACGATGCAGATGCTCGCCTCCGGCTTCGCGGGCGTGAAGCTCTTCGGCGTGAAGGAGGACTCGATCGGCCACAAGGGGTTCATCGTGCTGCCCGCGATCGGCTTCCTCGGCGCGGTCTTCTGGGGCGACATCGCCCCGTGGGTGTCCGTACCGACGAACATCATCTGCGGACTCTTCCTGCCGGTGTCGTATCTCGGCTTCACGCTGCTGCAGCGGAACCGCGCGTTCCTCGGCGACGACACCCCCCGAGGCGGCCTCGCCACCGCCTGGCTCGCCGGCATGGCGCTGGCCACCATCGTGCTGACGGTGTTCCTCGCGACCGTCGTCGTGCAGCAGGGACCGGGGTTCATCGAGCGGCTGTTCCCGGAGACGGCGGAGGTGGAACAGGTTCACCACAGAGGCACAGAGAGCACAGAGAGAATCAGTGTGGTTGAAGAGGTGCACATCGAGCGCCACCGTGCTCAGACATGCCCCTCCTTCCCCACCTGCGTCCTCTGTGCCTCTGTGGTCATCCCCCCGTCCGCGGAACAGATCACATGACGATCGACACGCCCATCGGGCCCATCGATCTCGGCACCGATCCGTTCGCGTCGTTGCGGGACGGCGTCGATTCGTCGTCGCCGCTGCCTCGACTGTGCTACGCGGCGGCGCATGTCGTCATGCAACCGTCGTATGCCTCGGTCGCGCACTCGGTCGAGTCGCCGGGGTCGGCGGAGGAGATCGCGGCGCATCTCGACTGGGACGCGACGATGGCGATCCGCACGCGGATCGGGGCGACGGGCATGGGGATCGCCGAGGCGATGGACACCGCCCAGCGATTCAACCTCGGCTGGACCGCGGCGAAGGAACTCATCGAGCGGACCGGACGACTCGGGCTGCCGGGCGGGTTCTGTGCGGGCGCGAGCACGGACCAACTCACGCGGGCGGACACCACCACCGCGATCATCGACGGCGTGGTCGAGCAGATCGGCGTCATCCGGGCCGCGGGTGGCGTGGCGGTGGTGCTGCCGATGCCGAGACTCTGCGAACTCGGCCTCGACGAGGACGGCTTCTGCGAGGTCTACGATGCGATCGCGCGGCACGCGGGGGACGGCCCGCTCGTCGTGCACTGGCTCGGCCCGATGTTCCTGCCGAGTCTCGAGGGCTACTTCCCGGGCGAGTCGTTCCTGCGGATCATGCGGGCGAATCCCGAGCGGTATCGCGCCGCGAAACTGTCGATGCTCGACCATGATCTCGAGGTCCGTCTGCGGCGCGAGCTCCTCGACCGCGACCAGATCATGATGACCGGCGACGACTTCCACTTCGGGGCCCTCATCCGCGGTGAAGGCGACGGCCTGCCGGAGACCGTCCGGACCACCCGGTTCGACGGTCGCGAGGTCGCACTCGGCGACTTCAGCCACGCGCTCCTGGGCATCTTCGACGCGATCGCCGATCCTGCCGCCCTCGCGATGCGTCGACTCGCGGCCGGGGACGCCGCCGGGTTCGACCGGATCATGACCCCGTGCGAGCGGCTCGGACAGACGATCTTCGAGCACCCGACGCGGTTCTACAAGACCGGCCTCGCGTTCCTCGCGTGGCTGAACGGCTCGCAGGCCAATCCGATGCTGGTCAATCACGAGGAGTTCGCCCGCGATCCGGAGCATCTCCTGCGGGTGGTCCGCGACGCCGCGGCGGCAGGCGCGATCACCGACACCACGAGTGCCGCGTCCCGCCTCACGGGCTGGCTCGAGCAGAGAGGGACGCCACGCCGGCCCCGGCTGGGCGATCTCGCCCGCGGCGCCGCGGGGGTGCGCGACGAGCGGCGACGGGATCGCCCCTGAACGCCTCGGCCTCGACCCGACCGACATACCCTGCCCGCCATGTCCACCGGCCTCGCCGCCCCCATCGCCGCCCCCGACCCGCATGACCCGGCTGATCCTGATGATCCGCGTCTGCGCCTGCTGGTCCGCCTCGCGACGGCCCTGCACGAGGCCGGGGCTCCGTCGTATCGGATCGAGGAGACGGTCGCGGAGATCGGCTCGACCTTCGGCATCGAGACCGCGACCTTCGCGGTGCCGACCGGTCTGACCATCGGCCTCGGCCCGGTCGATCGTCAGCTGGTCCGCATCGTGCGGACGCAGCCCCGAGGCCCGGCGCTCGAACGACTGCGACTCGTCAACGGCGTGGTCTCGGACATCGCCGACGGATCGATCGACCCTGCCACCGCGATCCGCCGACTCGACGAGCTTGCCTCTCGTCCCGCCCGCTGGAGCGGCGTCTGGGTCCTGATGGCCTTCGCGATCACCGGACTCGGCGTCGCCCGGCTCGCCGGCGGCACCATGCACACGGTGCTCGGCGCCGGCCTCGCCGCCGCGATCGTCGGTGCGGTCATGATCGCCCTGGGCGGCCGCCCCCGACGGGCGCCGCTGGCCGAACTCGCCTCGGCCTTCTTCGCGGCCCTGACCGCCGCGGTCGTCTCCCCGCGACTGGGCAGCGATCCGGTGCTGGTGACGGTGGCGGCGATCATCGTGCTGGTGCCGGGCCTGACCGTCACCATCGCGATGCGCGAGCTCGCGGTCGGCCACCTCACCTCCGGCACCGCGCGGCTCATGGGGGCGGTGAAGTCGTTCGTCGCGCTCGCCTTCGGGGCCGGACTCGGCGAGAAGATCGGCATCCTCATCGCCGGTTCGTCGGTCGGGTCCTTCACCCCCGCGACGCCGCATCCGCTGTGGCTCACGCTCGCGGTCACCTGTGCGGCCATCGGCCTGCTGGTGCTGCTCGAAGAGGCGCCCCGCATGCTTCCGTGGTTCCTGGCCGCGGTCTTCGTCGGCTGGGGTTCGATCCGGCTGGCCGCACACATCGCGACGCCCGAGGGAGCCGCCGCGATCGCCGCCTTCG
>JAUIHC010000224.1 GCA_030432455.1 Phycisphaerae bacterium
TCGACCACCATCGGGAGTCGGTCCTGACCCCGCTCGGGCTCTCCGAGACGGAGCTGGCGGACCTGGAGGCCTTCCTTCGGACCCTCGACGGCGAGCTCCCGGGGCTGGGTGATGACCGGGTCTCGGCAGGGGACGGTGACGACCGATAGCGCCGTCAACCCTTGGCTGGTCGGCGTCGGAAAGCGGAATTTGTGGAACTTCCGCCGTCCTCCGTCGTCAAGTTCGATGGCCGTCGGTCAATCCTGCGGCTAGGCTCGTTCTCTCACGCTGCTTGCTCTTGAAGACGGCGCCCGGCTCTCCCCCGGATCTCCCCCCGGTGGACGACTCCAGAGGGGGCGTTTCCCGAGCTGCGGCCTGGATCGGCAAGCCGCCGAGGCCATTCCTCAGGGCTGTCCATCAAGGCCGTCCATCACGCCAGGCCATCCATCAAGGAAGATCAGATGCTTCGCACGTCCCTCCGCTCGCTTCGGCTGCTCCCCGCCGTCGCCGCCCTCGTGGCGACCGGCATGGCCAGCGGCCACGACAACGACCCGAAAAGTCGCCCGCTTCCGCCGGTCTACGGCGACATCATCTACGGCGATCGCGACGGCATCGCCGGGGGATGGGGCGGTGCGTTTGAAGGATTCGTCTTCTGCGCCCAGATCCCGGTGAACCAGCTCGGCGGCTCGGGCACCGGTTCCGACTGCTGGGGTTACACCTCGCCGAGCGGTCGCGAGTACGCCATCATCACGATGGAGACCGCAGTGGCGTGGGTCGAGGTCTCCGATCCGTTCAGCCCGCAGATCCTCTACACCTACCAGCGGGGCGGCTCGAGCTCGCTCTGGGGCGATGTCAAGGTCGTCGGCAGCCGGGCCTACGTGGTCGGCGAGGGCGGCGGATCGATCAAGACCTTCGACATGTCGAACATCGACAACGGGGTCGTGAGCTACATCGGCGAGTCGACCTCCAACGGCGGCACCGCCAGCCACAACATCGCCAGCGTCCCCCAGGCCGACCTTCTCGCCCGCTGCGGCGGTGGCAGCAACGGCCTGCGGTTCTACTCCACCGCCTCGAACCCGAACAATCCGTCGTTCATCGGGGCCTGGACCGACCGCTATGTCCACGACGCGTGCCTGGTGATCTACCCGAACAGCGCCCCCGACTCGACCTATCGGGGGCACATCATCGGCTTCCTGAACGACGGGCTCAACGGCGGCTCGACCAACACCGGGCTCTCGATCGTGGACTTCGGCACCCCCAACGCCTTCAACCCGAACGGCACGCTGCTCAGCCGCGTGACCTGGCCGCAGGCGGGCTACAGCCACCAGTCGTGGCACAACGACGACTTCACCTGGGTCATCTCCAACGATGAGACCTCGCTGAACTCGACCTGGCAGATGGTGAACATCACCGATCTCGACAACGCCACGCTGGGCACCAACCAGTCGATCCCCGGGTCGGCGAACAACCACAACAACTATGTGAAGGACGGTCGGCTCTACGCCGCGAACTACACGATGGGCCTTCGGGTCCTCGACTGTTCCAACGGGCAGAACATGAGCGAGATCGCGTACTTCGACACCTATCCGGAGTCGGACTCCTCGGGCTACAACGGCATCTGGAGCGTCTATCCGTACTTCGAGAGCGGCACGATCATCTGCAGCGACTTCCAGCGCGGCCTCTTCGTGCTGAAGCTCGACCTCTCGCCGATCGGCTTCTCGTATCCCGACGGGCTTCCGGATGTGGTCCCGAGCACGGGCACCGAGATCTTTGTCGATGTGAACCTCGAGCCCGGATTCTCGGTCGCCTCGATGACCATGAACTACGACTTCGCCTCCGGCGACGCCGGCTCGGTCGCAGGTACCACGGTCAAGGGCGTCGCCGATCGCTTCGTCTTCACGCTCCCGGCGTCGGGCAGCTGCCCCGACGAGGTCGAGTTCGGCTTCGAGGCGGTGCTGAGCGACGGCGAGACCTACGCCGACCCCAACGGCACCTCCGGGGCGATCGTGGCGGACGGCGAGATCGTCGTCGGCGAGTGGAACGGCAACTCCTCGACCGGCTGGACCCTCGGGGTCTCCGGCGACACCGCCACCGACGGACAGTGGGATCGCGGTGTGGTGCAGGGCAACGGCCGTGGTGACCCGGGCGTGGACGGCTCGGGCAGCGGTTCGGGTCAGTGCTTCCTGACCGATCGCGACACCAGCACCACCAACAGTGATGTCGACGGCGGCTTCACGACCCTGCTTTCCCCGGTCTTCGACGCGGCGGCCATCGACGGTGCGGTGATCTCCTACCAGCGGTGGTACGACGACCTGGCGGGCTCGGCGCCCGCCGAGGATCGGATGGACATCTCCATCTCGAACGACGGCGGCTCGACCTGGCAGGCGCTCGAGACCGTCACCGAGAGCGTCGGTGCGTGGGTCCAGGTCGAATTCCCGGTCGCGTCGGTGATCGCGCCCACCTCGCAGATGCGGCTCCGCTTCGTGGTCGGTGACTACTTCAGCGGTTCGGTGGTCGAGGCGGGCATCGACAACCTTCGGGTGTTCGGGCTCGAGTGCGACGACACCATCGTCGGCGATCTCAACGGCGACGGCGCCGTGAACGGGGCCGACCTCGGTCTCCTCGTCGCGGTCTGGGGCACCAGCGACGCGTCCGGCGATCTCAACGGCGACGGCGTCGTCAACGGCGGCGACCTCGGTCTCCTCGTGGCCGCCTGGACCGGCTGATCGGTTCGCCGACATCCGTTCGAAACATCCGCGACCCCGCGTCCTTCCCGGACGCGGGGTCGCGTCGTTCGTCAACCGGCGTCGTGATGTTCCTGCCCGGGGAACGGTTCCGGGGGTGGACGAACCTGCGTCGTTCCGCCATGATGTCGGTTCGCGATCATGGGACGGTCGTCCGAACGGTCTCGATGACGCGATTCCCCGAACCCCCGGCCATCATGGTCGGTAGACCTGACCCGAACCCCGGACGACCGATCATGGTCGCGAGGGTGGAGTGCACGGATGACCCTCTTGCGACGATCCGCCGAGACGACCATCGCCATGCTGCCGCCGACTCTTCGGCTTCTCCCGATCGCAGGCATCGCACTCACGCTGGGGGCATGCAGCACGCCGTACTTCGGTGGCGAGAAGCCTCGGGATCGCGTGGCGTCGGGAGCCGGTGACGAGCCGGCGACCATGACGACCGCGGCGACCACGGACACCTCGGACACCTCGGACACGGGCACCTCGGACACGCCGCCGACGACCATCGACACCACCGCCGCCGATCTCGATCCGATCACGCTTCCGATCGCCGGCACCAGCGTCACCCTCGAGATGCGGCCGATCGCGGCGCCCACCGGCGCGTTCTACGCCGCCACCACCGAGGCGACCTGGGATCTCTACGACGCCTTCATCTTCAACCTCGACACCGACGCGGGCGAGAGCACGACGGAATCGGACGCCGTGACGCGTCCGAGCAAGCCGTATGTCCTCGCCGACCGTGGCTACGGTCACGCCGACTTCGCGGCCCTGAGCATCAGCCCCGCGGCCGCCGAGCAGTTCGTCGAGTGGCTCTCGATCAAGACCGGCCGCACCTTCCGGATCCCGACCGTCGCCGAGCTCGAGTTCCTGCTCACCTCGAGCGGGGTCGATGCCGACGGTCTCCTCGAGCACGGCTGGTTCGAGGAGAACGCCGACTATTCCACCCACGAGGTCGCCACCAGGACCGTGGACGCCAACGGGCTCTACGACGTCTGGGGCAATGTGAGCGAGTACGCGAAGACGCCCGAGGGCACCTACATCGTCCTCGGTGGCTCGTTCATCGATCCCGTGGCGGACGTGAGCCTCGACTGGCGACGCGAGTTCACGCCCGACTGGAACGCCGACGACCCGCAGGTCCCCAAGAGCAGGTGGTGGCTCGCGTCCAACGACTGGGTCGGTCTCCGGCTCGTGTGCGATCCCTGATTCGACATTCCCGACGTCCCCCGAAGGTCCGGCCCGTCCGCCGCACCGATTGGAGCATCCATGAGCAGTACTGAACCGACCAAGGGCATCGCCCGACGTGACTTCGTGAAGGGCACCGCCGCCGTCGGCGCCGGATCCGTGGCCGGCCTCGCCATGCCGGTCTGGGGCGCCACCACCGCCAACGACCGGATCAAGGTCGGTCTGGTTGGCTGCGGCGGTCGCGGCACCGGCGCCGCGAATCAGGCGATCAACGCCGACCCGGGAGTCATGCTCTGGGCGATGGGCGACGTCTACGCCGACCGTCTGCAGAACAGCCTCGGGGGGCTCAAGCAGGCCCACGGCAACCGCGTGATGGTCGATCAGGAGCGGCAGTTCAGCGGCTTCGATGCGATCGACAAGGTCCTCGACAGCGGCGTGGACGTCGTGATCCTCGCGACCCCCCCGGGCTTCCGCCCCGACCATCTCGCCAAGGCCGTCGCCGCGAAGAAGCATGTCTTCTGCGAGAAGCCGATGGCGACCGACATGCCCGGCCTCCGCAAGGTCATGGAGACCGCCCAGCAGGCGAAGAACCAGGGCACGCAGCTCATGTCCGGCTTCTGCTGGCGGTACTCGATGCCCGAGCGGGCGATGTACGGCGAGATCAACGACGGCGCCCTCGGCGAGATCGAGTCGGTGCACTCGACCTACCACACCGGCCCGCTCGGCACCCGCGCCCGCACGCCGGACATGACCGACATGGACTTCCAGTTGCGCAACTGGCAGCACTTCAACTGGCTCAGCGGCGACATCATCGTCGAGCAGGCCGTCCACAGCGTGGACAAGATGAACTGGGCCATGGGCAACCGTCCGCCCGCGAAGTGCACCGCGATGGCGGGCCGGGGTCTGCGCAACGGCGCCGAACGAGGCGACATCTTCGACCACTTCGCGGTCATCTACGAGTGGGACAACGGGGCTCGCGGCTTCCTCACCTGTCGTCAGCAGGCCAACTGCTCCAACGACAACAGCGACTGGGTGGCGGGCACCAAGGGCGTCGGCTTCATCGAGGGCTGGGCGCCCCGCAAGTCGCGGCTGGTCTTCGCCGACGGCTCGCCCGAGTTCCGGTACAAGGGCGGCACGCCCAACATGTATCAGACCGAGCACAACGAGCTCTTCAAGGCGATCCGCGAGGGCGACCTCGTCAACGACGGCGACTGGATGACCGTCTCCTGCGCCATGGGCATCATGGGACGCGAGGCCGGCTACAGCGGCCGCACGATCACCTGGGAGGAGATCATGAACTCCGAGCGGGAGATCGTGCCCTCCAAGCTCGAGTTCGGCGACCGACCGCCGATCGAGATTCCCGCCCCCGGCGTCTACCAGTTCAGCTGATCGACACTGCCGCCCCGGTCCTGCGACCGGGGCGGCGTTCGTGTCGCCGCCGACCTTGGCGACGGGCCGAGCGCACCCATGGAGATCTCAAGATGCGGATCGCGTTTCTCTCCGGCCTGGCCATCGTGGCCGCGCTGCTCTCGCCGGTCGCCGCGGCCCACGCCGAGGTGAAGAAGGCCGTCAAGATCGAGATGGTCGGCGAGGGGAAGACCCTCGAGGACAAGTTCCGGTTGCTGAAGGAGCTGGGCTTCGAC
>JAUIHC010000225.1 GCA_030432455.1 Phycisphaerae bacterium
CCGCCTCGTTGACGAGGCAGACCTGCCTCGCCCCGTCCTCGTCGATCGAGTTGAACGGTCGCCCCCGGATCACCCCGCGATTCTCGGTCTCGTGCCAGGCGGGTCGGATGCCGGTGATCGACAGTCCTTCGAGCAACCGATCCTCGCGCTGGACCACGGCTCCGAACGAGGTGATCGGCGTGACCACCCGGATCGACGGACAGTGCTGCTCGATGGCGTCCACCTCCTCGACCTTCAGCCGGACGTCCTTCCACGGATAGAGGTTCCGAGGAGCGTCGTCGGGGCGGTCCGGGAAGATCAGGAGACGGTTGGCGCCGAAACTCTCGAACTCGGAAAGCACCTTGTCCTTGAGCCCCGCGAGCGCCGCGATCACCGCGGTCACGCTCGCCACCCCGACGATGATGCCGAGCGCGGTGAGCAGACTGCGACCGAGGTTCGCCCGGATCTGGGAGAGCGCCAGCACCACCGCCTGCCACCAGAAGGCGATCGACCACATCAGTCGAGTCCTCCTGTGGCGGCGACGTGATCGAGCAGTCGCCCCGCCGGATCCTCGGCGATCGGGAGATCGCTGGCAATGCGGCCGTCGTGCAGCCGGACCACCCGCTCGCAGTGGGCGGCGACCTCGTCCTCGTGCGTCACGATGATCACCGTCTGACCGTCGCGATGAAGAGCGCGGAAGAGCCTCAGGATCTCCGCGGTGGTCGAGGAGTCGAGGTTGCCGGTGGGCTCGTCGGCGAGCAGGATGGCCGGTTCGTTGAGGAGCGCCCGCGCGATCGCGACCCGCTGCTTCTGCCCGCCCGAGAGCTGGTTGGGGCGGTGATCCATGCGTTCGCCGAGCCCGACCCGCTCAAGCGCCGCCCTCGCCCGCGTGCGGCGATCCCGGCGTCGCTCACCCCGGGCGTAGATGCTCGGCAGCTCGACGTTGGCAAGCGCGGTCGCCCGCGGCAGGAGTTCGAACGCCTGGAAGACGAAGCCGATCCGCTCGTTGCGGACCTGGGCGAGTTCGACCGGCGTCATGCGATCGGTGCGTCGATCATCGAGGAGATAGGTGCCGTCGGTCGGCCGATCGAGACAGCCGAGCACATTCATGAGCGTGCTCTTGCCCGATCCGGACGAGCCCATGATCGCGACGAGTTCGTTCTCGCCGATGTCGAGATCGACGCCACGGAGCGCATGCACGACCTCGACGCCGACGCGGTAGACCTTCGTGATGCCTCGAAGCGAGATGAGCATGGTGGCGTGACGGGGAGCGGATCGGAGCGGGTGGAACCGGCGGACTCAGGCGGCGTCGCGCTCCGGCTCCGGGGTGTCGGCGACGGCTTCCGGGGTGGAGTTCGCGAGCGGCTCGCCGCCCTTGCCCTCGGGTCGCACCGGATCGCCGTCGTCGAGCTTCTCCAGCACCTTGTACGGGCCGACCACCACCGTGGCGTCGGCGGGAAGCCCTTCCGAGATGATCGTCTCGGCGAGGGAACTCGGACCGACCTTCACCGGATGGCACCGGGCCTTTCCGTCCTCGATCACGAAGACGACCGGGACGGTGCGTCGATCTCGATCGACCAGCGGGTCGTCCCGAAGCCGGGATGGCAACTCGTCCACGAGCTTGTCCACCACCGCCTGACTCGGGACCACGAGCCCCTCGTGGCGGGCGATCTCGATGTCCACGTTGGCGGCGAGGCCCGAGTAGATCCGACGACCGTCGAGCTTCAACTGCACCTCGGTCTTGAAGTACCCGGAGCCGTCCCGGTCGAGGGCACGCTGCAGGGCGATGCGTTCGACCGTCCCCTCGAAGACATCGTCGGGATAGGCGTTGATGCGGACCTCGGCGGGCTGCGTGGTCGAGACGCGGGCGATGTCGCTCTCCGCGACCTTCGCATCGAGCCGCATCCGCGAGAGATCGGCGATCGTCATGATGACGGTGCCCGCGTTGTTCATGGTGCCGACCACGACCAGTTCGCCGACCTCGGCGTTCAGCACGGTGATGATGCCGTCGATCGGGGAGGTCATGATCGTGCGATCGAGCAGCTCCTTCGCCTGGGCGACGTCCGCTTCGGCCGCGGCGTACGAACTCTCGATGACCGAGATCGCGAGCTTGCCCGCCTCGACCTGCGCCTCGAGTTCGGCGACGCGGTTCCGCATGTCGTCGAGCGCCTGACGACTCACATCACCGCTGGCAAAGAGCGATTCCTGACGCTCGAGCTGTCGTCGAGCGTTGGCGAGGGTCGCGATCGGTCCGGCGAGCCGGGACTGCTCGCTCTGGAGGCGATACCGCTCGGCGTCGCGTCGGGCCTTGGCGCTCTCCAGTCGGGCCTCGATGTCTTCGGCGTCGAGCCGGATGATGACATCCCCCTTCTTCACCGCATCCCCTTCGCGGAAGGGGAGGTCGAGGATCCGGGCCGAGACCTCGGCCGAGACGTCCACCTTGACGTTGGGCTCGATCTCGCCGGGGGCCGAGACCCGCTCGACGAGGCTCCGACGGTCAACGCGCTCGACCCGAACCTCGATCCCCCGGTTTCCCCCACCAAAGGACATCCCCGCCGACATCGAGGGCCCCAGAAGAAGGATGCCCGCGACCAGACCGACCACGAGCACGACGACGACGATGAGGAAGATTCGCACCCGTACTCCAGTGATCACAGGCTGCCCCGCCGTGGCCCCCGATCGTCGGGCCTGCGGGGGACAGAGCATTGGGAATTCCCCGGTCGGACTTCCAAGGGGACGCGCGCGACCAGTGACCCGGCACATCAGATCATCGACCGCGGAACTCGTCACAGGCTACCGGCTTGCGGCCGTTCGGATTCGACACCGCTCGCACACCTCCGATGCACACGAACAGCCCCCGGTCCGAAGACCGGGGGCTGCGTGTGTCCTGACGGGGCCGGTTCAGGAACCGGCGATCTCAGGCTCGATCAGGGGCAGACGCCCCAGACCGAGAGGAGGAGACCCACGTCGGCACCGGTGACCTGGCCGTCGCCGTTCAGGTCCTCGGGGCAGCCGGCACAGGGACCCCACGCGGCGAGGATCGATCCGAAGTCGGCACCGTTGACGATGCCGTCGTCGTTGAAGTCGCCGGTGCAGGAAGCACCACCGGTCGAGCCGTTGAGCACGAGGTAGGGCTGGATGTCGGGGAAGCCGATCTCGCTCAAGGTGCCGAAGTAGCCACCGCTGGTCGAGCAGGAGATGTAGCCGTCCGTGCCGTCGGTGTCGGCCAGGAGGACACCGCAGTAGCCGCCGTAGCCGGCCGTGCCCTGACCGAGCTGACGGTTGATGAGGAGCTCGACCACGAGGAACTCACCATCGGCGAGATCCACGGTGACCGGCGACTCGAAGCCCGCCGAGCTGATGGTGTAGCCGGCGGCACCGTAAAGGCCGAACTGAGTGACACCGAGGGTCTCGATGAAGCCGTCGTTCGGGTTGCCGGTGGCGCTCTTGTGGAGACGGATCTCCGACGGGATGTAGCTGTCGGTGTTGGCGAACCACGCGAAGTCGACGCAGCTGACGTCGAAGGCGCCACCGAACATCGAGGCGGGGTAGGAGCGGGCGGTCAGGTTGGCCGCACCGTCGCCGCAACCGACACCACCGTTGAGGGTCGGGGTGTCGGTGATGAACTGCGAGACGATGGTGTCACCAGGGGTGACGCACTCGGGCGCCGGCAGCGGCGGCTCGGGCTCTTCCCAACTGACGGTCAGATCACCGGTGCCGACCTCCTGGAGGTAGCCACCGACGCGGACCAGGTACTGGCGGTCGGACGCGACGGTCGCGTTGGCCTCGGAGGTGAAGAACTCACCGGCGTCGTCGGCGCAGTCCTCGTTGCAGGTGAGGAACGCGTCGGGAAGCGTCGCCGGATCGAACGAGGAGCCGATGGCACCCGCGTCGTAGATGGCGATCTTGGTGTCGAAGAACGCGGTGTTGCAGCAGGTGGCGACGAGCGCCACGTCGCTGCCGTCACCGGCGACCTCGACCATGTACCAGAGGTCCGACCAGATCGGCAGGTCCTCGTACGCCGAACCGCACTCGGCCTGATCGGGGCCGTCGGTGTTGGCACCCGTGGTGTCGAAGGCGATGGTGTCACCGTTGGCCATCGCGATCGCGCCGCTGACGCAGTCGTTGGCGTAGGCGGGCGCCTCGCAGGTGTACTGGAAGATGCCGCAGAGCGCGACCGCGAGATCGACGCAGGTCGAGTCCCACTCGACGTCGCAGCAGAACGAGTCGCCGCCGGCGTTGACGTCACAGGTGAGCGAGCAGCAGCTGATGTCCTCGCAGCCCGGAGTCGGGTGGACTTCGCCGCACGAGCCGGTCGCCCCGTCGCAGCCGGCCGGGATCTCACCGGCGAGCACGAAGAAGAAATCGGCGGTGTTCACGAAGCTGTGACGAAGACCGGTGCCGTCGTCCCAGGTCGAGTACATGCCGCTGGTGACGTCGCCCGTGGCCGGATCGACCTTGTAGGTGAACGGTGCGAAGTCGGTCTGGACCTCGGCGAGGGCCTGGCGGTTCGAGCAGGTGTCGGGTTCATCGGCACCGGTGTCGTCACCGGCGAACGGGGAACCGAGACCGAAGAGCGCGGTGCCGGCGCCGTCGTCCATGGTCATGGCGAAGGCGACCTCGGATGCCCAGCCGGTGTAGCTCGAGCCACTGTTCCAGCACACATCCACGTCAACGTTCGACCAACCGAACGCCGCGATGTAGCGGCCCGGGTCGGCGGTGGCGGTGACCTGAGCGTTGCTGTCGATGTTGCCGGCAAAGATATCGACGTCGCTGAAGCTGACGTCGAAACGAGTGGTGCCCGCCATCGCGGTGCCGGCCATGCCGACCACGCCGAGAGCGGTACAAACCTTGATGAACTGACGCTGCATCCGTGAATCCTCCTGTTTCGGATCTGAAGCGAGGCCGGGTCAGGAATCCGACCCCGATGGGGACACAATGGGGGTCATGACGAAGACCCATTGGTTGAATGTAGTCGTCGTGTGAAGACGGTCAATGGCGAATTGCCGCATTTGGGGGGTTGGCCCGAAAGAAGTCCCGCACGACCCGGAGTTCCACGAAAAAAGTAGGTATTGAACCTGAGTTCCCGCATTTATAGGACGTTTCGATGGCGACCGCCCGAATCCGTCAGCTTCGCCAGTCGATGACGAGCTTGCCGAACTGCCCCCCCGTCTCCAGTCGGGCGAACTGGGCCGGCCCCTCGGATGACGGGACCACGGCGTCGATGACCGGCTCCAGCCGGCCGTCGAGGAACAGCCGGGTCACCTGCCGGAACTCCCGCATGTCGCCCATCGTCGAGCCGTGCAGGGAAAGCTGATTCCAGAAGATCCGGGCGAGATCGGTGGTGGCGTCCGGGCCGGTCGTGCAGCCGCAGGTGACGAAGCGACCCCCGCGAGCGAGGCTGCGAATGCACGCACCGTGGACCGCCTTGCCGACCGAATCGAGGCAGACATCGATGCCCCGCTTCCCCGTCGCCGCCCGGACAGCCCGGCTCCAGTCCTCGCCGTCGTCGAGGATCCCCTCCGCGGCCCCGAGCGCCTTCGCACGGTCCAGCTTCCACTG
>JAUIHC010000226.1 GCA_030432455.1 Phycisphaerae bacterium
CGCGACCCGTCTGGCGGATTCGGCGGACGACCGCACGGTCGAGCCCGGGCCCGCGATCGGGGCGTCGTCGGGCCCGTTGCTGCCGCATCAGTACGGACTCTGGTCGAAGCATCGCGATGATCCCGATCTGGTGAGCCTGCTGGGGCGGGTGGTCTTCGAGATTCGCGGGGCCGTGGACCCCGACCGTTGGCGGGAGGCCCACGCGGCAGTCGTGGCTCGACATCAGGCGTTACGGGCGGCGATCCATCCCGGGCCCGACGGTCCGATGCTGATCGCGGATGCCGCAGACTCGGCCGCGGTGGCCTTGGGGGTGGTACGACTGGATGGCGTGGGGCAGGACACGCCGCTCGACGATCCGGCGATTCGAGACCCGATCGTCGAGTTCATCGCCCGTCCGGTGAATCTCGAGCGTGGACCACTTCATGAGGCGCGGCTGTGGCGACTCGGCGAGGGCAGCGACCGCTGGATCTTCGCCTCGCGGACCGCGCATCTCATCGGTGATCTCTGGTCGCGGCGGGTCTATCTTCGTGATCTTGCCGAGGCGCTCGACGGGCATGCCCTGTCGCCGGTGCCGGGATTCGTCGACGTCGCGGCGTGGTGGTCCGATCGAGACCGCGACGAGAAGGCCGACGAGGCGTTCTGGCGGAGTCTCCGTCCGGCCGATCCCTCGCCCGCATCGCTGGGACGGGTGCGGGACGACGACGAGCCGACCACGAACTGGCAATGCGGTGCGGGGCACCGGATCGACGCCAAGGCCTCTGCCGCGGTGGACCGACTGGCCCGCGCCACCGGGGCGACCCGGAGCGGGGTGCTGGCGGCTGCATGGGGAGCGTGGACGGCGGCCCTGTGCGGCCGGGACGAGATCGTGCTGGGCACCGCGGTTTCGGTACGGGATCATCCCGATCTCGACGAGGTCTATGGTCATTTCTCCGCGAATGTGCCGCTGCCGATCCTCGCGGCCGAGGATCAGCCATTCGAGGTGGTGGTCCGGACGGTCGCCGAGCGTCTGGCTCGAGTGCGTCGTCATGCCCGGGTGCCGCTGGGCTCCATCGCGCGGTGGTGGGGCGCCGAACCCGGCCGTCCACTGTTTGCGATCGGCTTCGTCGATCACTTCGACGAGTCGTACGGATGGCGTCCGCCCGGGGTGGAGGTGACGCCGTGCGATCCGTCGAGCATCGACGCGGCGATCGAGGTCGAGCTCTACGTCCGCGGGGACGCGAGCGGCATCGATCTGCTCGTGAACTTCTCACGCCGCTTCGGATCGCCGCAGGCGTGGTCGCGGCTGCTCGAAGACTTCGCCGCGTTCGTGATCGCGGCGGTCGACTCGCCCGCGACCCGCCTCGGCGACCTGCCGTTGACCGCGGGACCAACGGTGCTCGACGGCGGCCCCGGCGACGCGTCGGTCCCGGTGATCGACCGCGTGCTGGCCGGACTCGATCGCACTCCCGATCGGATCGCGGTCATCGATCGTCGGGGCGACGTGACGGCTGCGGACCTTCGTCACGACCTCGACCGGGTCGCCGCGGCGGCGGTGGGGCGAGGCTGGCAGGGACGACGGGTCGCGATGCGACTCGAGCGCGACCGCACGCAGATCGCGGCCCTGCTCGGACTCTGGCGGGCGGGCGTGACCGTGGTGCCGATCGGCGGCGACGATCCCGAGGAACGCGTGCGTCGCATTCTCGACGAGGTTCGGCCGGTCGCGATCGTGACCGACCGTGACGACGACGACCGGACGGTGTCGGCCGCGACGCTTCTTGCGTCGGCCCACGAAATCGTCGGATCATGGCCCTCGATCGATCCCGACTCGATTGCGTACGTCCTGCACACCAGCGGCTCGACCGGGCGGCCGCGCGGCGTGCCGATCCGGCACGGGGCCGCGGGCATGATCCTGCAGGCGATGGCCGAACTCGTCGGTCCGTTCGAAGGTGGCCGCATGCTGGCGACCACCACCGTCGGCTTCGACATCTTCGTCGTCGATCAACTGCTGGCCCTCGCTGCGGGCGGCACCACGGTGATCGCGGACGACGGCCTGCTGAACGATCCCCGGGGGCTGGTCGAGTTCGCCGCCCGGCATCGCACCGATCTCGTGCAGACCACGCCCGCCCGCCTGCGGCAGATGCTCGCCGCGGGCTGGCGACCCGCCGTCCGCGACCGCGTGATCTCCGGTGGAGAACCGTTGGACCCGCCGCTTCGGGATGAACTCGTCCGCGACGGGGCCCGGCTCTACAACGTGTACGGGCCGACCGAGGCGACGGTGTGGGCAACCGGCGAGGCGGTCGCCGCGACGGGGCCGATCACGATCGGCCGCCCGCTACCGGGCTGGTCGGTGGTGGTGCGGGATCGACTCGATCGCGACCTGCCGCCCGGCGTGCAGGGGAGGATCGACATCCTCGGCGCCGGGGTCGCGGACGGCTATCTCGACCGACCCGACGCGACCGTGGCCGCGTTCCGGACCGAGCCCGACGGACGCAGGACGCATCGCACCGGCGACCTCGGCCGCGTCCGCCGCGACGGACGTCTGGAGTGCGGCGGCCGCGTCGACGACCGGATCAAGATCCGCGGCATCCGCATCGAACCGGGCGAGATCGAGCAGGCGGTGCTCGCGATCACCGAGTGCCGGACCGTGGTCGCCGCGGCCCGGACGCTCGATGGCGGCGACTCCGAACCCCGGATCGTCGTCTGGCACGACGGTCCCGACCTCGATGCCGCCGCGGTTCGATCCGCGCTGCGATCTCATCTGCCCGAGCCCGCGATTCCCGCTCGGTTCGTGCGGGTCATCGAGTGGCCGACCACCGCGTCGGGCAAACTCGATCGCCGCGCCGTCACCGAACGCGCGTCGGCTCCCGTGGAGATCGCCGAGGGGAGCCGAAGGCAGGTTCGGTCCGCGGACCGAGGCGGCGACGAGTTCGTCACGATCGTCCGGCACGCGGCGGGCCGGGTGCTTGGCATCGAGGTCGCGGCGGACGCCGATCTCCTCGCCCTCGGCGACTCGATCGCTTCGGTGCGGATCGCCCTCGAACTGGAACGGCGACTCGGGCGCCCGGTTCCGATCGGGTGGATCGGCTCGCATCCGACGCCCGTGCACCTGGCTGCGGCGATCGCCCGAGGCATCCACGACGAGGCCGCGACGCCGCTGCATCGGCTGGGGACGATCGAGCCGTCGCCCGGCGCTCCGGTGATGATCGCGCTGCCCGGACTCGGGGGCACGATCCACAGCTGGCGACGGGTCGCAGACCGACTCTCACCCGATCTGACGGTGCTGGCGTCGCCCTTCGCGGGCATCGACGGCGGGCCGCCGCTCGACCGGATCGAGGCGATGGCCGATCGCGTCGGCGACACTGCCCGCGCCGCGGGGGTCCAAGAGGCGATGGTGGTCGGGTACTCGTTCGGCGGATTGGTCGCCTGGTCGCTCGCCGCCCGGGCGGCCTCGCACGGCCTCACGATCTCGAGCGTGGGGCTGGTGGACACCGTGGTGCCCTTCGGCCCGGTCGCCCGCTGGACCCGCCGACTGCGCCGACTCGGACGACGGTCGCGATTCGCCTTCGACCCGGTCGCCGGACTCAGGGCCGCGGATCGCGAAGGCCGGGGTTTCGAAGCCCTCGCCCGCACCATCGCGGCCGGGCGCCGCGCGTGGCGTCGGTATCGACCGGAGCCCCTCGACGCGTCGAGCAATCGAGTGATTCTCTTCCGCACCGACGACGGTCCGGTCCGCCGGATGCCCGACGGTGCGGGAGGGTGGTCTCGGCACGCCCCGGATCTCCGGCTGGTCGATCTGCCGGGAAGTCACCTCGGAGTCTTCGACCCGCCCGCGGTCGATCAACTGGCGGCGGTGCTGGGAGGGGAAGAGAAGAGGACATAGAAGATGGAGGATGAGTCACGAGCGACAGGTCGCCATCGTCCTCTACTCTCCATTCTCCATCCCCTCCTCCGGCCGCGCCGTCTGCACTGCCACCATGTCGCGGTAGGTCGGGCTGCGTTCGAGGAGTTGCTCGTGGGTGCCGGTCGCGGCGATGGTGCCGTGTTCGAGCACGACGATGAGGTCGGCGTGACGGATCGTGCTCAGCCGGTGGGCGATCGCGAAGGTCGTGCGTCCGGCAAGCAGGCGTTCGAGGGATTGCTGGATGAGCCGCTCGCTGGCGGTGTCGAGGTTGCTGGTCGCTTCGTCGAGAATGAGGATCCGGGGATCGGCGAGGATCGCCCGCGCGATCGCGAGGCGCTGTCGCTGGCCGCCCGAGAGCCGCACGCCGCGTTCGCCGATCAGGGTGTCGAAGCCGTCGGGCGTGTCCTCGATGAAGTCGAGCGCATTCGCGGCGGCTGCGGCCTCGCGGATGCGCTTGGGGGTCGCGTGCCGTCGGCCGAAGGCGATGTTCTCGCCGATCGTGCCGTCGAAGAGGAAGACGTCCTGTTCCACGATGCCGAGCAGCCGGCGGTAGGCATCGAGTCGGAGGTCGCGGAGATCGACGCCGTCGAGTCGGATGGCGCCCTCGGTCGGATCGAAGAAGCGGGCGAGCAGGTTGCAGAGCGTCGTCTTGCCTGCCCCCGACGCCCCGACGAAGGCGACCATCGTGCCCGGTTCCGCGGTGAAGGAGACATCGTGCAGCACCGGCCGCTCGACGCCCGGATAGGAGAACCCGAGCCCCTCGACCTCGACCCGCCCGACCACCGATCCCGGCGCGGGTGACGCGGCGTTCGCTCGATCGGGCATCTCCAGCGGCTCGTCGAGGAGATCGAGCACGCGGTCGAGACCGGCGAGATTCGTCTGCAGGCTCGTGGCGCTCGACGCGAGCGTCTCGACCGGGCCCAGCAGCATGACCAGATAGGTCAGGAACATCACGAGGTCGCCGGTCGTGATCGAGCCGTCGATGACCTGAAAGCCGCCGTAGAGCAGCAGGATGGCGCTCGCGAGCGGAATCGCCAGCGCCCACACCGTCTCGGTGATCCGCGACCACCACCAGACATGAATCTCCTGCCGCGTGAGCAGGTGGTTGCCGCGGACGAAGCGGGCCGCCTCGCCGCGACCGCGACCGAACGCCCGCACCACCCGCATGCCGCCGAAGACCTCGGTCGCGTGGGCGTCCACGTTCGATCGCTGCGCCCGGATGTCGCGATACAGCGGACGAATGCGGCCGATCCAGGTGCGGTGCGTGATCCACACCATCGGCAGCAGACCGATCGCGCCGAGCAGCAGCCGCCAGTCGGTCACCGCAAGGATCACGAGGCTGCCCGAGAGTTGGATGATCGCCCGCCACGGGTTGTAGAGCAGGCCGAAGATGAGTTCGGCGACCCCGCCCGCGTCCTCGCGGAGGAGGCTCGCGACCCCGCCCGCCCGGAGCTCGTTCACGCGGTGCAGCGGGAAGCGGACGGCGTGCTCGAAGACCCGCTTGCGGAGATCGACCGCGAGCGTCCGCGTCGCCTTGGTCGCCTGCCAGCGGCCGACGAGGCTCACCGCGGTCGCGAGCACCGCGACCCCGACCAGTCCGAGGCCGATCGCGACGAGCAGCCGCTTGGAATCG
>JAUIHC010000227.1 GCA_030432455.1 Phycisphaerae bacterium
CCGCTCGTCGGGCGGGGCGAGGCGTCTCGCGGGGGTCTGGTGGCGTTGCGGGCACGGGAGTCGGTCTCGACGGCTTCGGCCGAATACTGGGAACCATGAGGCGACTTGCCGGTCCATTGGTCTCTGTGTCTACGCTCGTTTGCCGAGGCCTCGTGCCGCGTCGTCCGGCCATGCGGCCATGCGGCATTTGGGAGGGGGGGCGGCCACGCCTGATTCCCCGTCCGCGTGGCTCCCCTCGTCAACCCCGAATCCCGCCGACCAGGACTGATCGGGAACTCGTCCTGGAAGGCAACCCCGCCCGCGACCTCGGTCGCGGGCGGTGGTGTTTCCGGCGCCTTCGGCGAGCGCGGGAGATCGAGCGCGAAGGATCCAGCGCTCCCGGATGCGGTCGCCCCCCGCCCCGCACCATCCTCCATTCTCCGCGCTCTCTGTTCTATCCCGCCTCCACCACCTCGCCCTCGACCTCGAGTGCCGGAGCGGGGCGGCGGTCGAAGACGAACTGCTCGCCGCCGTTGGTCTCGACGAGGATCGTGTCGCCCTCGTCGTAGGCCCCCGACAGGATCCGGGTCGCGATCGGGTTCTCGATCCGCTGCTGGATGACCCGCTTCAGGGGACGGGCACCGAACTGAGGGTCGAACCCCTCGGCGGCCAGGGCCGCCATCGCCTTGTCGTCCACCTCCAGATGCAGGCCGCGATCCGCGAGCCGCTTCCGGACGAGATCGAGCTGGATGCCGACGATGCCGGCGAGCTGCTCGCGGCCGAGCTGGTGGAAGATCACGGTGTCGTCGATGCGGTTGATGAGCTCGGGTCGCAGGTGCTGCTTGAGCTGTTCCTTGACCGCGGCCTCGATCTCCGCGTCGATCGCGCCGGTCTCGGTCATCTCGAGGATGCGGTGCGAGCCGATGTTGCTCGTCATCACGATGATGGTGTTCGAGAAGTCCACGGTCCGACCGTGGCCGTCGGTGAGTCGGCCGTCGTCGAGGACCTGCAACAGCACGTTCGAGACGTCGGGGTGCGCCTTCTCCATCTCGTCGAAGAGGATCACCGCGTACGGCCGTCGCCGCACCGCCTCGGTGAGGCGTCCGCCCTCCTCGTAGCCGACATATCCCGGAGGGGCGCCGATCAGTCGGGCGACCGCGTGCTGCTCCATGTACTCGCTCATGTCGATGCGGACCATCGCCTCCTCGGTGTCGAAGAGGAAGGTCGCGAGCGCCTTGCAGAGTTCGGTCTTGCCGACGCCGGTCGGGCCGAGGAAGAGGAACGAGCCGATGGGGCGATGCGCCTCGCCGAGTCCCGCGCGACTGCGCCGCACGGCCTCGCTGACGGCGCGGACCGCGTCGTCCTGGCCGACGACCCGTTCCTCCAGCACCTGTTCCATGCGGAGGAGCTTCTCGCGCTCACCCTCGACGAGTCGATCGACCGGGATGCCGGTCCAGCGGGCGACGACCTCGGCGATCTGCTCGCTGTCCACCTCCTCCTTCACGAGCGCGTCGCCCGACTCCTGCCGGGTGTGCAGCGCGGACTCGGCGGTCGCGAGCTGCTCGTCGAGCTGGCGGAGATCGCCGTACTGGATGCGACTCGCGGCCTCGAAGTCGCCGAGTCGCTTGGCCTGCTCGAGCTCGGTCTGCTTGCGGTCGATCTCGGCCTTGACCTCCTTGATGCGGTCGAGGTCGCCCTTCTCGATCTCCCACTGGCCGGTGAGGGCCTGGTTGCGCTCGTCGAGCGAGGCGAGTTCCTCCTCGATCGCGTCGAGTCGCTTCCTCGCCCCCGCGTCCTTGCCGCTCTCGAGCTTGAGCGCCTCACGCTCGATCTCGAGCTGCATGATCCGACGCCGGAGTTCGTCGAGCTCGGTCGGCATCGAATCGTTCTCGATCCGGAGCTTCGAACTCGCCTCGTCGAGCAGGTCGATCGCCTTGTCGGGCAGGAAGCGGTCGCTGATGTAGCGGTCCGACAGCCGCGCCGCGGTCACCAGGGCGCCGTCCTGGATCCGCACCCCGTGGTGCGCCTCGTAGCGGGGCTTGAGGCCGCGAAGGATCGCGATGGTGTCCTCGATGTTCGGCTCGCCCACGAAGACCGGCTGGAACCGACGCTCGAACGCGGGGTCCTTCTCGATGTGCTTCCGGTACTCGTCGAGCGTGGTGGCGCCGATGCAGCGAAGCTCGCCGCGGGCGAGGGCCGGCTTGAGCAGGTTGCCCGCGCTGACGGCGCCCTCGGCCTGTCCGGCGCCGACGATCGTGTGCAGTTCGTCGATGAAGAGGATGATCGAGCCCTCGCTCGCGGCGACCTCGCGAAGCACGGCCTTGAGCCGCTCCTCGAACTCGCCGCGGAACTTCGCACCCGCGAGCAGCTGCCCGACATCGAGGGCCATGATGCGGGCGTTCCGCATGCCTTCCGGGCAGTCGTGGTTCACGATGCGGATCGCGAGACCCTCGGCGATCGCGGTCTTGCCGACGCCGGGCTCGCCGATGAGCACCGGGTTGTTCTTGGTGCGACGACTCAGCACCTGCATGCACCGCCGGATCTCCTCGTCGCGGCCGATGACCGGATCGATCTTTCCGGCCGCGGCGCGTTCGTTGAGGTCGATGGCGTACTTCTTGAGGGCTTCGTAGGTGCTCTCGGCGCCGGGGTCGTTGACCTGACTCACGCCCGAGGCCTTGCGGATCGAATCGACCGCGGCTTCGACGGCGCGCCGGGTGGCGCCGCACGCCTCGAGCGCGTCCCGGGCATCGCTGGGCACCTCGAACATCGCGAGAAGCAGGTGCTCGGTCGAGATGTAGGAGTCCTTCCGCGTCTTCGCCTCGGCCTCCGACCTCTGAAGAAGCTGCATGGCCGAGGCGGCGGTGCGGGGCTGGGCGCCCGAGACCTGAGGGCGTCGTCCGAGCTCGGCCTCCGCGACATCCCGCACCCGCTCGGGTTGGACGCCCGCCTTGGAGAGGATCGACCCGACGACGCCCTGCCGGTCCTCGAGCATCGCGGCAAGAAGGTGAAGCGGCGTGAGTTCCGCGTGACCTCGGGCGGTCGCGGCCGACTGGGCGCCGGCGAGAACCTCCTGAGCGAGGGTGGTGAATCGATCCATCTGCATGTGTTCGTGACTCCCTTCGGGCGTCGGTCGTGGGTTCGACCGGCGCCGGGGTCCATGGTCGCAACCCTCGTGCCGATCGCGGTGTGGGGCGTTGACCCCGGCCGCACCGGCATCAGGCTGCGACGAGCGGGGCTGCGGGGAATCGCGGGCTGCCGAAGGGGCAGACGTGGTCAGCGGGGCACGCCAGCGTCCGCGTCGAATCGGGCGAGGGAGATCGCGGGGAACGCCGCGGGTGCGATCTCCGGACGGTCCGAGAGCCACGCGACCAGCCAGCGGAACGCATCGACCAGCCGGGGGCCGGGGCGATTGAACATGCGGTTCCCGTCCACCAGCTGGATGGCCTCGGGATCGCCGTCGACCACGGCGGGCAGGGCGTTCCACCAGTCTGTGGCCCGGAGCGCGGGGAGGTCGCGGGCGATCGCCTCGAGGTCGTATCCGCACGGACAGATCACGACCCGCTCCGGCTGCGCGGCCACGATGTCCTCGGGCGTCGCCTGGCGGCTCTTTCCGCCCGCGGCGTTCAGCGAGTGCCGACCGCCCGCGTGCTCGATCAGACCCGGGGTCCAGTGGCCGCCCACGAAGGGGGGATCGGTCCATTCGAGGAACAGCACCTCGGGGCCCGGGATGTAGGGGTTCACATGGTCCACCGCCGACCAGTACGACTCGCGGAGGGCCACCATCCGAGCCTCGGCCTCGCGCTCCATCCCGACCGCGTGTCCGATGGTGAGCAGGTCGTCGAACACCTCCCAGATCGATGTCGGGTCGAGGCTCACGATCCCGGGTGCGGGGTCCATTCGACTCGCGGCGCCCCGCACCGTCGCGAGATCGATCGAGCACACCTCGCAGAGGTCCTGGGTAAGGATCACGTCCGGACGAAGTTCGATCAATCGTTCGACATCGAGGTGGTAGAGGCTCGCGTTCGCGTCGTCGGCACCGAGCACCGCCCGGACCTCGGCGTCGATCTCGGCGCTGCTGCCGCCCGAGGTGCGGGCGGCGGTGAGCACCGGCCGATCCGCGATGGACCCCGGGACGTCGCACTCGTGACTGCGGCCGACCAGCAGCGACTCGCCGCCGATCTCGCAGAGCAGTTCGGTGGCGGAGGGCAGGAGACTGACGACACGCGGGTGGGTGGCCATGGCGGGATGGTACGGACTCGACGGGGGCCGCTTCCCGGACCGCCGCGACCCCCGCACGATCCGCACCATCCGCATGATGCGGCGGGGATCGTCCGAACGATCGACACGACCCGCACAGATGAACCATGTGATCGTGCCGACCGCGAGGAGAGGCTGGCTCGGAGGGGCATCGGTGGCACCTTCACATCGTCCGGCGTCGGCATGCGTCACGGGGGTGACGACCGGCGACACCGTCCCGTCGAGGGACCCGGACGACATGGGAAGGTGAAGACATGAACACGCGAACGCTCCTGTTCGGAGCCATCACTGCCGCCACGCTCGTCGCGCCGCTCACCGCGGACGTCCTCGAGGTCGATCTCGGTCGATTCACGTTCAACGGCGGGACCTCGGACTACACCTACGAGGGCGACTGGTCGTCGGTCCTCGGCCAGGATGTGGAAGGGACCGACCCCGACTGGATGCGGACCGTCGCGACCGTGGATCTCGGGTCGCTCATCTCCGCCATGGGTGGTCGCCAGATCGCCTGGATCAGCGTGGTCGACACCGGTGACAACTGGTACGGCTTCACGCCTGGCGCGGACGTCGATGTCTTCCGCGTGGACGGACTGCCCGAGGAGACGCTCGTCTCCTACGCCTATGACGGCGACAACCATCACTATTCGGGTTGGGACAGCCAGAAGTACGCGGATCGCACGGCGATCCTCGACCAGCGGACCGGCGGCGGCGACGACACGCCGTGGTGGGTCTCGCTCGATCGTGACGGCGCCCTCACCATGACCTTCGATCGATGGCCCGCGGGCGGCGGCGATTCGGGGGACTCCGGATCGGACGACACCGAAGGAGACGGCTCCGGCAAGACCGATGGTGGGATCATCGGGGTCGCCAACGAACTCACCACCTCGGTGTGGATCCCTCCCACCCGCGACCCCGGCGACGCCGACGGCGGGATGATCGAACCGTCCTGGTCGTTCACCGGTCTCGAACTTCGCTTCAACGAGGTCTCTCCGACCGCGGAGGCGGTGAACATCCGCATCGGATTCGCGGAGAGCAGTTTCTTCGGCCCCGTCCCCGGTCCGGGCGGTCTCGCCGTTCTCGGAGCCTCGATTCGACTGCGGCGGCGGCGTCGCTGATCGACCGCTCATCGGATCTCCCGTGTTCATCGGGTCTCCCGCCCGGTTCGACCCCCTCTTCCCAGCGTCTCTTCCCACGAATCGCCATGGTCCCCTGGGTACAGTGGGACCATGGCGGTCTTTGCGTATCGAGCCAGAGCCTCGG
>JAUIHC010000228.1 GCA_030432455.1 Phycisphaerae bacterium
GGGACCCGAAGAACCAGCGGCCCGAGCTCTGGAACCTCTGGAACACCCGC
This sequence comes from Phycisphaerae bacterium, assembly GCA_030432455.1. GTDB lineage: Bacteria > Planctomycetota > Phycisphaerae > Phycisphaerales > SM1A02. The sequence goes on from JAUIHC010000228.1 coordinate 51, forward strand.
ATCGGCCCCGGCGAGAGCGTGCGGGCGTTCCCGCTCTCGAACTGGACCGAGCTCGACGTCTGGAGCTACATCCATCTTGAGAACATCCCGGTGGTGCCGCTGTACCTGTCCGCGAAGCGGCCGGTGGTGAAGCGGGACGGCGTGCTCATCATGGTGGACGACGACCGCATGCCGCTGGAGCCGGGCGAGACGCCCGAGATGAAGAGCATCCGCTTCCGAACCCTCGGCTGCTATCCGCTCACCGGGGCCGAGGAGAGCGAGGCCGCGACGATGTCGGACGTCATCGCGGAGATGCTGGTCGCCCGCTCCAGCGAACGCCAGGGACGCGTCATCGACCACGACGCCGACGGCAGCATGGAGGACAAGAAGAAAGAAGGGTATTTCTAGTTTGAGCGCTGCGCGTGGGCCGTTCGGCCCATGCTCGCTTTCTCTCGCACACGGGGCGAGTGAATCGCCCCTGGCTCGGCGGGCTGCTACGGCGGACCTTTGAGTGACATTCGGACGCGACTTGGGCCGTTCGGCCCATGCTCGCTTTCTCTCGCACACGGGGCGAGTGAATCGCCCCTGGCTCGGCGGGAGTCTGATCGCCACCCTCCCCACTCCACTCTCCACTTCCAACTCCCCACTCTCATAGGCCTGCTCCCATGGACCCGCGCTTCGACGCTGATACCGACACGATCGACGCCTACCTCGCCCGTCACGAGGGGAAGCAGTTGTTGCGTTTCCTCACCTGCGGCAGTGTGGACGACGGCAAGAGCACGCTCATCGGTCGCCTTCTGCACGACACCAAGGGCATCTACGAGGATCAGCTTGCCGCGGTCGAGGGTGACAGCCGCAAGTACGGCACCCAGGGCGGCAAGGCCGACCTCGCGCTGCTGGTGGACGGTCTTCGCTCCGAGCGTGAGCAGGGCATCACGATCGATGTCGCCTACCGCTACTTCTCGACCGAGAAGCGGAAGTTCATCGTCGCCGACACGCCCGGCCACGAGCAGTACACCCGCAACATGGCGACCGGCGCGAGCACCTGCGATCTCGCGATCCTGCTGGTGGACGCCCGACACGGGGTGAGCATCCAGACCCGGCGTCACTGCGTGATCACCTCGCTCCTCGGCATTCCGCGGATCGTGGTCGCGATCAACAAGATGGACGCGATCGACTGGAACCGGGAGACCTACGAGTCGATCAAGGCCGACTTCGAGGCGTTCGCCGCCAAGCTCCCCGACCGGGAGATGCAGTTCATCCCGATGTCGGCCCTCATGGGCGACTTCGTCGTGGAAGGCTCCGACCACGCGCCGTGGTACGACGGGCCGAACCTGCTGGAGTATCTGGAGTCCGCCCCGGTCGGCACCGCCCGACAGGACACGCCCTTCCGGATGCCGGTGAACTATGTCATCCGCCCGAACCTCGACTTCCGCGGCTTCGGCGGCCGCATCGAGTCGGGCCTCGTCCGACCCGGCGACCGGGTCAAGGTGCTCCCCGCGGGGACGGAGTCGACGGTCGCCCGCATCTCGACCTTCGACGGCGACCTCGAACTGGCAGGCTCGCCCCGCAGCGTGGCGATCGTGCTCGAGGACGAGATCGACGCCAGCCGCGGCGACGTCATCGTCGCCGCCGATGCCCCCGCCACGGTCTCGGACCGCATCACCGCCGACCTCGTGTGGATGCACGAGGATCGCCTCGTCGCGGGGCGCGAGTTCCTGCTTCGACACGGCACCCGCACCACGCCCGCTCGCGTGCGGCGGATCGTGCACCGACTCGACATCGAGACGCTCGAGACCACCGCCGCCGACGGTCTCGGACTCAATGAGATCGGACGGGTCGAGATCGAGACCGACTTCGCGCTGGCCTTCGACCCCTACGAGGCGGTCCGAGGCACCGGCAGCCTGATCCTGGTCGATCGCATCGGCAACTGGACGATGGCCGCGGGCATGATCCGGGGCGCCACCGACGAGAGCCGCTGGACCGCCCGCCCGGTCTCGGGCGACGACCGCGACGGCGAGCCCGATCCGGTCACCCCCGCCGAGAAGGAGGCCCGCTACGGACAGAAGCCGGCCACGGTCCTTCTCACCGGTCTTGCGGGGAGCGGCAAGACGCACATCGCGGCGATGCTCGAACGGGCGCTCTTCGACCTCGGCCGGGTCGCGATCCGGCTCGACGGATCGAGCCTGCGCCGGGGCATGAACCGCGATCTCGGCTTCAGCGCTCGCGACCGCTCGGAGAACCTCCGCCGTGCGATGGAGACCGCCAAGCTCGTCAACGACGAGGGGCTCCTCTGCATCGCCGCGTTCGTCGCCCCGCAGGCCGACATCCGCGACAAGGCCGCGGATCTGGTCGGCCGCGACCGCTTCCTGGTGGTCCATTGTGCGGCCCCGCTGGAGCACTGCCGCTCCAACGACCCGACCGGGCTCTACGCCACGGCCGCCGAACGCGGCCTCGAGGGGATCCCGGGCGTGGACTTCGAATACGAGGCCCCCACCGACGCCGACCTCGTCCTGCCCACCCACGAGGTGGATTTCGAGGAGGGTGTGAACCGCATTCTCACGCTGCTGCGATCCCGCGGCATCCTCCGCTGACGCCGATTGGAACTCCTGGCGACGCCGGACAGCGCGGAATCCGCGCTGTCCGGCGTCGTGGTTGGAACGAGGATCCCCTCGGGACCGCCTCCCCGTCCGATGCCACCGGGCCGCGGCGCGTATCATCGCGACCCTCATGGCCAGCGTCTGCTTCTACTTTCAGGTCCACCAGCCGTACCGGCTCCGTCGGTACTCGGTGTTCGCCGACGATCCGTTCTACTTCGACAATGAAGCGAACGAGAAGATCATGCACAAGGTCGCCGAGAAGTGCTATCGGCCGGCCACGGCGAAGATCCTCGACCTCGTGAAGCGCCACGAGGGTCGGTTCCGGGTCGCGTACTCGATCTCGGGGACGTGCCTGGACCAGTTCGAAGCGTGGGCGCCCGACGTGCTCGACATGTTCAAGCAACTCGGCGACACCGGGGCGTGCGAGTTCCTCGGCGAGACCAGCCACCACTCGCCGTGCTTCCTGTTCAGCCGCGACGAGTTCGACCGACAGGTCGATGCCCACCGCGCCCGCATCCAGTCGCTCTTCGGCCAGACGCCGACCGTCTTCCGCAACACCGAGCTCATGTACCACGACGATCTCGCGTGGCACATGGCGAAGCGGGGCGACCACCGGGCGATCATCTGCGAGGGCGTGGACCGCATTCTCGCGCATCGCTCGCCCAACTACGTCTATGTCCCGCCGCAGTTCCACGGACAGCCGGAGACCGTCGGCGAACGCCCGATCCGCCTGCTCCTCAAGAACTACCGCCTGTCCGACGACATCGCCTTCCGCTTCGGCAATCGAGGCTGGGAGGAATGGCCGCTCAGCACCGAGAAGTTCGCCCGCTGGGTCAACGACATCAACGGCGACGGCTACTGCTGCAACCTGTTCATGGACTACGAGACGATCGGCGAGCACCAGTGGGCGGACACGGGGATCTTCGAGTTCCTCGACGCCCTGCCCGGCGCGGTCTACGACGTCAACCCCGGCCACAACGACTTCCTGACGCCCTCGCAGGTGCTCGACTGCTACGAGCCGATCGGCGAGTACGCGGCGCCGAACTGGATCTCCTGGGCCGACACCGAGCGCGACCTCTCCGCGTGGCTCGGCAACCCGTTGCAGGACAACGCGGTCGAGGAGCTGTTCTCGCTGCGGGAGGCGGTCTACGCGAAGCACGAGTCCGGCGATCCGCACATCCTCGAGGACTGGCGGAAGCTCACCACCAGCGATCACCTCTACTACATGTGCACGAAGTACTGGGCGGACGGCGACGTCCACAAGTACTTCAGTCCGTACGACAGTCCGTACGACGCGTACATCAACTTCATGAACGTGCTGGACAACATGAAGCAGCGGGTGGACGCCTGACCGCGACCTCGACCGTCCGGTCCGGTCACTCCGTTCCGCCGCCCTGGGGGAGACCGAACGCCTGCGAATCGGCCGACTCCAGATGCAGCGCGAGATCGCGGGCCGCCTCGGCCATCCGACGGATCCGGGGATCGGACGACTCCAGACCACGCACGATCGCCGCCGACGTCGGGGTCGGCGAGTACCGCGCGAGCGCGAGCGGCAGGCCGATCTCGTCGTCGGCGACCATCCGGTCGACCAGGCGGGTCGGCGCGGCGGCTCCGCCGGGGATCACCGACATCACCCACGCCTGCGCCCGGCGGGGAAGCGACTGGAACGCATCGATCGCGGCCAGTTGCGCGTTCGTGGTCTCCCCCGGGAAGGCGGCCGGACCGGCCGCCGCGATGCCCAGGATCGCGGCGATGTCCTTGACCGCATCCACCGTGCGGGGATCACGGATTCCCTCGACCATCACCGCCGCCCGGGCCTCGTCGGGGGGAAGGAGACCGTCCACCCGGAAGACCGGCGAACGCCCCTCGCGACCGAACAGGCCCGCGTCGATCGCGCCCTGCGGCGCCGCCGAGTAGTTCACCACCGCCCGCAGACGAAGGGTCCCGCTGAAGCAGGACTGCAGCGAGAGCACCCGGGCGAGGGGCGTGGCCGAGAGATCGACGCGGATCCGGAGCGAGTCCTGCGAGTCGAGTCGGAAACGTCGGTCCAGCGGGAGCACCACGGGCACGGGACGCATCTCCGCCGCGAACCGAAGCAGCATCCTCCGGTCGATGGGGAGGTCGTAGGTGTCGGTCATCAGCACGATCGTGGGCAGGATCGGGCCGTCCGGGCCGATCGCGAGATCGAGACCCGAGACGTTGGTGATCGTGATGTCGATCGGAAGCGACTCGAACGCCGACGCCCGAAGCGACGCGGGCTCGATCTGCACCGAGAGCACCCCGTGCCGCGGATCGCGAAGGGCCCGACCGACGGCCTCCGGAAGCGTGTCGGCGATGATCCTCGCCATCTCGTCCGCCCGGTCGGGAGCGGGGATGCGGGCACTCAGCAGCGACTCCAACCGGCTGCGACACCAGAGCCCGACGAGCTCTCCCGGCGTCTCCCGGTAGGTCTTCAGGTACGTCCGGGCGGCGCTCCGCGATTCCCCTTCGAGTTCCTCGAGAAGGGCCAGTCCCGCGGCCGCGTAGGGCGATCCCTCCGCCGCCGGGGTCAGCAGCAGTCGCGCCTGATCGAAGTCGTCCTGATGAATCGCCCACCAGCCGTCGATGATCAGCCGCTGCGACTCCGGAAGCACGCCGCCCGCGACCGCCTGATCCACCAGGTCGGCCAGTGACGGCGGCGTCGGCCCGCCCTCGACCGGCGTGGGCGTCCAGCCGAACCACGCCCGTGCCCACGCCTGATCGACCGTGAGTTCGAGCGCCCGGGTCCGGATCTGGGCGAGTCGCCTCGCCCGCTCCTCCTCGTCGATCGTGGTGTCCTCGGCGACCAGCGTCGAGAGCCGGGCGTTCCGGGTCA
>JAUIHC010000229.1 GCA_030432455.1 Phycisphaerae bacterium
GTCGCGGAGGCATCACTCGAGGCGGAGATCGCGGCCATCGCCGACCTGCTCGGCGAGTGGTCCCGCCGGCACACCCCCGCCCTCGAGGACCGGGCCCGCAGCATCATCGAGCTCGACCGCGACATCGCGATCCAGCAGCAGGCGATGGAGGCGTCGTTCCAGGAGATGGAGGACGGCGTCTTCGCGCCCGATCCCGCCTTCTTCGATCGGATGGCGGTGCTGCACCAGCAACGGACCGCGATCGATCAGTCCCTCGCGGCGACGAACCGCGAGTGGATCGACCGGCTCGTCGCGACGCTCGCCGCCGACGACCCGACGACCGCGGACGCTTTCCGGCTCGCGGTCGATCGCGAGGCGTGGCCGCAGTGCTTCCGCGACCCGCGATCGCCGGAGGCCAACTTCGACCGCGCCCTGCGTCTGGAGGATCTCGACGACGGCACCCGGACCGCGATCCAGACGCTCCGCGGCGAGTGGCTCGCGTCCTGGACGCAGGCGTGCCGACGGCTCGTCGAACTCGACCGAGACGGCCCGCGACTCGAACCGTTCAGCATGGACCCCGACGCGTTCGATCCGGCCGCGATGCAGAAGGCGCAGGCGGACAAGCGCCGCGTCCGCTTCGAGCGGAACGAGATCGACGAGAAGGCGATGCGGGAACTGAAGTCGCTGCTCTCACCCGATCAGCAGGAGATCGTCGGCGAACTTCCGGAGGAGAAGAAGCGGATGCTCCTGCCCGGGATGGGCGACGTGGAGATGATCATCGGGGGGTGAGACAGGAGGAAGGAGAGCGTTGAAGGCCTTCTAGTCTCTCCCTTCCGCTCTCTCCCATCCACTATCCCCTCCCGAACGCCGCCGGCACATCCCCCCACGGCGCGATGACGCGGCTCTTCACGCCGCCTCGGCCCTTCCAGTCGGTCACGATCTGAAGCCAGCTCGGGCTCATGGTCCGGGCGAGATCGTCGCGGATCTTGTTCGTGACCGCCTCGAAGAACATGCCCTCGTTGCGGAATGCGTGGAAGTAGAGCTTCAGACTCTTCAGTTCGACGCAGACCGCGGCAGGCTCGTAGCGGACGAGGATCGTGCCGAAGTCCGGATGACCGGTCTTCGGGCAGACCGAGGTGAACTCCTCGTGACGATGCTCGATGACATACGGCGTCTGACCGGGGTTGTCGAAGAACTTGAGGATGTCTTCTGCGATGGGCATGGGGGGGAGAGTAGTCGCCGTGGTGGTGGTCGTGGTGGTGGGCTTCAGAGGCCGTAGGTGGTGAGGAGGCCGACGACCTTGGGTTGGGTGGGGTTGGCCCGGAGGCTTGCGCGGAAGGCGTCGGCCGCGGCGTCGCGGGCCTCCAGATCGGTTCGTTCCGAGCGAAGCCAGCGATTCAGTTCGTTCACCCCGACGCCGTTGAGGGCGGGCCAGAACTCCGGATCGAGTTCGACCGCGTTGCGGTAGCTCTGCACGCTGGCGTCGTAGTCGCCCAGTCGGAAGTACGCCCGACCGAGCCGCTCCCAGGCCTCGGGTGACGGCGCCGTCGCCACCAGCACCTGCCCGGCATTCGCGGCCTCGCGGTGCCGATCCAGCCGGGCATAGCACTCGACGAGGTTGCCGATGAGCTCCGGATCGTTCCCGACATACTCGATCGCGATCTCGTAGGCGTCGATCGCGTCATCGACGCGACCGGCGAGCATGTACGCCGTCCCGAGCATGGCGCGGGCGTCGCCGTCGTCGGGATCGATCTGGATTCGTCGCTCGATCGGGGCGATCGCACTGGCGGGCATGTCCAGCTCGATGAACGCGGCCCCCAGACCGCTCAGGCTCGCGGGGTCGTCGGGACGGATCGAGAGGGCCTGCTGATAGGCCCGGGCCGCCTCCTTGAGACGACCGAGCGCCTGCAGCACCGTGCCATGCCCGAACTGGGCGTCGAAGTCGCGGGGGTCGAGCCGGGTGGCCCGGGCGTAGGCGGGCTCCGCGCGTCGATACTCCCCGAGATCCTCGTAGGCTCGGCCGATGCCGACATAGGCGACGGTGAGCGACGGGTTCTCGTCGAGCAGCGCCTCGAACGCCCGGATCGCGTCGTCATGCCGCCCCTCCCCGATCATGGCGGTCGCCGCGTCGGCCCGCATCGCCTGATCGGCGTTGGGGCGGCGGATGTCGATCACCGGCCGCGGAGGCGGGGGAAACGGCGCGTCGGCGACCTCCTCGGCCGACTGGTCGCTGGAACAGCCGGCCACGCCGATCGACAGGGCGACCAGCAGGCCGGGAACGAAGGCGATACGGGTTCTCGAAGTCATCGTCCCATTTCCGGAAGAGGTGCCGCGCCATCGTCGGGCGCCATCGTCTAGTGTCGGCTCGATCGGGCACCGGGAGCCAAGGTTCGCAATCGATCGAGGTTCACCGCATCCCAGGGTCGCCCCTCGGGAGCGTCGTCCTTCTCGGTCTCGAGCACCATCGGGATCCCACGCCACGCGGGCACGCGAAGCACGGCCTTGAAGCAGGCCTCGCCGCAGGCGCCGTCGCCGATGTGGGCGTGGCGGTCCTTGCGGCTCCCGATCGCACCGATCGAGTCGTTGAGGTGCACCGCCACCACCTGGTCGAGACCGATCGTGTCCTCCATCCGCTGGAGCACCGCCTTCGCCTTCGCAGGCGTGGACATGTCGTGCCCCGCCGCGACCGCGTGACAGGTGTCGAAGCAGAAGCCGACCCGCTCCGGCACCTTGACGCGATCGCGGATCCACGCGAGCTGGATCGGGTCGTACCCGAGGTTCGTGCCGCTCCCGACGGTGTTCTCGAGCGCGGTGCGGACCGCGTATCCACGGGTCTCCGTCTCGAGCCGATCGAGGGCCGCGACGATGCGGGCGAGTCCCTTCTCCTCGTGCTCGTTGGGCGGCTCGCCGATCGGGTTGGGATCGCCGGGGCGACGGGTCGACTCCAGATGCGCCCCGGGATGGGCCACGCAGGCGGGAATGCCGAGGGCCTCGCACCGCTCGAGCTCCTCGCGCTGCAGGGCGACCGACTTCTCCCAGGCCTCCGGGTCGGGCGACGCCATGTTGACGAGGTAGCTGTTATGGCTCACAACCCGGGCAGGCTCGTCGGCCCAGCCGATCGCCTCGATCGCGGCCCGCCACGCGACGATCTCGTCGTCGGCGAGCGGCTTGACCTTCCACTGCCGCTGGTTCTTGGTGAAGACCTGCACGCAGTCGCAGTCGAGTTCGCGAGCCGCCTCGATCGCATGATGCATCCCCCCCGAGATCGAGAGGTGCGAGCCGAGCCACGGCGCCGAGCGGGCACCGGAGATCGGCTGGGGTTCGCGAACGGGACGAGCGTTGGTGGTCGGCATGACTGACTCCGAGGGGAGGCGAGTCTACGCCCCGCCGCCGGGCCCGTCGTCGAAGCGATCCGCGAGATCGTCCTGCCACGCCTCGTCCCGGGCGAGCCGCCGTTCGTCCGCGTCCTCGTGCTCCAGACGATGCACCATGCAGAGGATCGTCGCCGCCAGCACCAGGGCGTCGGCCAGCGTCTGCAGAAGCCACCAGCTCAGCCCGCCCACCATCACCGCCACCATCGTGAGCCGGTCGAGTCCGTCGGGATCGAGCAGCGGCACGGCGGTCAGACTCCCGAGCAGACGCCCGCCCTGGAGCAGCGCCGCCGCGACGACCGTGACCATCGCGGTGGTGAACGCGAGATCACCGAGCCCGGCCGCCCGGTCGTCGCGGCTCCACTCGGCGAGATCGGCGCCCTGCCGGCTCACCACGACGGCCTGCAGGAGAAGGAGATGGATGCCGACGACCGCGATCGCCGTTCCGGCTGCCCCGCCTCCACCACCGCCCGCCCCGGACACCGCCGTGACCAGCACCGCCACCACCGGACCCGCCCGTCGAACGAGCATCGAGAACGGTGATGCCGCGGCGCCCGGTGGCCGAAGCCGCCGATCGGTGCGCACCCACGATCCGATCGCCACCGCCCCGCCCCCGACGGCGAGCAGCACGGCACCCGGTCCCGGACCGACGATGAGGGCGAGGACGAGCGTTCCGATGCCCAGCTGGGTGAGACCTGCGAACCCCTGCCGACGGATCGCCGCGAGGATCGTGACGCGATCGAAGCGATCAAGCGGCGCATCCCGGTCGATCGCCGAGGGCGGCGGGCCGCCGCACTCGGGGCATCGACGAGCCGAGTCGATCCCGCGCCGTTCGTATCCGCACCGCGGGCATCGGGCCACGACGCCGTCGCTCACCGGTCAGCCCGCCGCGATCGCCGCCGCGTGCACCACGGCGTTTCGGAACATGCGAAGGCCCGGGGCGTCGCCGTCGCGAACCGCGGGTGCGAGCCGGGTCCAGGTCGGATGCTGCGTCCACCGCGTGTATCGCTCGGGATGCGGCATGAGGCCGAGGACCAGTCCGCTCGCATCGCAGATGCCGGCGATGCGATCGATCGATCCGTTGAAGTGGTCGGCCTCGGTGTAGCGGACCGCGATCTGTCCGTTCGCGTCGAGCGACTCGACCACCGCGGCGTCGGCGATGAAGCGGCCTTCTCCGTGCGCACTGGGCAGAAGCCGCACCGCGGCATCGAGCCCGCCGAGCCCGCGGGTCCAGATGCATCGGGTGTCGGACGGCACCTCGAAGCCCGTCCAGTCGTCGCGGAAGCGGCCCTGCGTGTTCGGGGCGAGGGCGACGGTCGGCCGCGCCGGCGACGCGGGCCACGCCTCGCCCGCGCTCGGCCCGGGGAGAAGACCCGCCTGAACCGCGATCTGGAAGCCGTTGCACGGCGCGATCATCGGCACGCCGCGGGCGATGGCGGCCGCGAACGCCGGATAGAGATCGCGGCGAATGATCTGGGCCAGAATCCGGCCCGCGCCGCCGTCGTCGCCGTAGCTGAATCCGCCCGGCAGACCGACGAGATCGAAGCGATCGAGAATGGACGGATCGCGACGCAGGCGCACGAGCGGGACCGACTCGGGCCGCGCCCCCGCCAGCGCGAAGGCCCGGAAGAGCTCGCCGTCGCAGTTGATGCCCGGCGCGGTCAGGATCAACGCCTTCGGAGCGGCGTGGTCGGCGTCGGAGAACGAAGTCGGAGCGTCGGTCATGGCGGATCCGTGAGATCGGGACTCGGTGACGGTCATCGTGCGGCGCCCTCGTTCCACGCCGCCAGGAATCGGTCGACGCGATCCACCGCGGCCGCCTCGCCGAGGCCGGCGACCGCGACTTCGCCGCCGTCCGGACCGGGCTCGGTGAACGACCCGATCACCGCATGCGGCAGATCGCCGAGCAGATCGGACAATGACGGAAGATCCGACTCGGCGACCTCGAGCAGGTAGCGACTGGGATCCTCGGCGAACGCCCGGGCGACCGGACCGACCTCGCGTGCCACCTCGGTCGGCACGGCCGCGAGATCGACCTCGACCCCGAGTCCGCCGGAGAAGGCCATCTCGATCGCGGCGACGAGCACGCCGCCTTCGCTCGCGTCGTG
>JAUIHC010000230.1 GCA_030432455.1 Phycisphaerae bacterium
TCCTCGGCCTTCTCCTCCTCGAGGTCGCGTCCGCGGGTCGGCCCGTGGTCCCGGACCCGGGCGAGCACGCGGTCGAGCAGGGGCTGCGGATCGTCGCCCAGCCGCTCCCGCCACCACGCATGCCGCGACGCCTTCCCGGCGTATCGCTCGAAGCGGGGCTTCCAGTGGGGGTGGAAGTCGATCGGCACCGCGCTCGCGTCGTGCGTCCAGTGCTCGAAGAGCGTGCGGTCCCGCTCGAGCAGCGTGGCGAGCGTGGCCGGGCGATAGCCCTCGAGTCGGGTGTGGAGGGTGAGGTGGTGGGCCCGCTCGAGCACATTGATCGAGTCGATCTGCACGAACCCGAGTCGTTCGACGAGTCGTCGGACCGTCGCCGGACCACTCCGGGCGAGGGGCGGGGCGGCCAGCGACTGGGCGGCCAGCAGGATCCGGCGACCTTCGGCGGGGGAGATCCGTCGAGGGGCGGGCCGGGCGGCGACCGGCCGGGATGCTGCGGGAGGTCGGGGGGGCATCAAGGGGGGTGGCAGGGGGGCCGTCCGAGGCGTCCGACGCGACGGACGGTGGCCCGTATCATGCGGAACTTTCCCCGGCCCGGCCACCCGCGGTGGTCGATCGGCCGGGATTCCGCCCGCCATCAGCTTCCCCCTCGGAGAGATCATCATCATGCGACGCGCGAAGATCAGCGTCATCGGTGCCGGAAACGTCGGTGCCACCTGCGCCCACTGGGCCGCCTCGAAGGAACTCGGCGATGTCGTCCTGCTCGACATCCCGGACAAGGAAGGCGTCGCGCAGGGCAAGGCCCTCGACCTCTTCTGCTGCGCTCCGATGGAGCGGTTCGACGCGAACGTCCACGGCACCGCCGACTACGCGGACACCGCGAACAGCGATGTCGTGATCGTCACCGCCGGACTCCCCCGCAAGCCGGGCATGAGCCGCGACGACCTGATCGGCACCAACGTCAAGATCGTCCGCTCGGTCGCCGAGCAGGTCGCGACGCACTCGCCCGACGCGATCATGATCCTGGTGTCGAACCCGCTCGACGCGATGGTCTACACCGCGTGGAAGGCGTCGGGCTTCCCGACCAACCAGATCGTCGGCCAGGCCGGTTGCCTCGACGTCGCCCGCTACCGCGCGTTCCTCGCGATGAAGCTCGGCTGCTCGGTCGAGGACATCTCGGCCCTGCTGCTCGGCGGACACGGCGACGACATGGTCCCGCTGCCTCGCTACACCTCGGTGCACGGCATCCCGATCCAGCAGCTGCTGCCCGAGGCCGAGATCACCGAGTGCGTCGAGCGGGCGAAGGTCGGCGGCGGCGAGATCGTGAAGCTCATGGGCACCAGCGCCTACTACGCCCCGGCGTCGGGCTCGGTCCAGATGGCCGAGGCGATCATCAAGGACAAGAAGCGCATCCTCCCCTGTGCGGCGTACTGCGACAGCGAGTACGGCGTCGGTGGCTACTTCGTCGGCGTGCCGTGCATCCTCGGCTCCGGCGGCGTGGAGAAGGTCATCGAGATCGACCTCGACGCGACCGAGCGTCCGCTGATGGACGAGTCGATCAGCCACGTGAAGGACCTCGTCGCCACGGTCAAGGAGATGTTCCCCGACCTCGCGTGAGTCGGACAGTCGTGTGCCGTCCGATGGGTCACCACGGAGGGCCACGGAGTTCATCCACGCCCGCGGACGTCCGTGCGACGTTCAGGGAGTCAAGACAGAACCGGGACGCCGAGCAATCGGCGTCCCGGTTGTTTCTTGTGCAGGTTCGAGAAACCAACATCTGTGGCGACTCAGCCCGGTCACGCCGCCGCCACCGCTCGGCCCGCGGCGAGTCTGGTGATCGCCGGTCCGATGTCGTCGAGGGGGAGGACGTGCATCGCGCCGCCGCGGGCGATGCCGACCTTGGGCATGCCGAAGACGACGCAGCTCGCCTCGTCCTGCGCGATCGTGGTGCCGCCGGCCTCGCGGATCGCGAGCAGGCCGTCCGCACCGTCGTCGCCCATGCCGGTGAGCAGGGCGGCGATCGCGTCGGAACCGCGGTGGGCGGCGACACTCTCGAAGAGCACCTCGACGCTCGGCTTGTGACGCTTCACCCGCGGGCCGTCCTGCACGCGGGCCCGCCAGCCGCCCGCTCCCCGCTGGATCGACAGGTGCCGGTCGCCGGGCGCGAGCAGGGCGCGGCCCGGACGGATCTCGTCGCCGTCCTCGGCCTCCTTCACCTCGATCGCGGAGAGGCGGTCGAGCCGCTCGGAGAACGCCTTGGTGAACCCCGGCGGCATGTGCTGAACCATGAGGATCGGCGGCGAGTCGGCGGGCAGGGTCGAGAGCACGGTGCGGATCGCCTCGGTGCCGCCGGTCGAGGCGCCGATCGCGACGATCCGATCGCCTCCGTCGCCGAGCGTCCGCCGAGGCGCGGCCGCCACCACCGCGGTGGGCGTCGCGCCGCCGGGTCGCGCTGCGAGCCGTCCCCGGCGTCTGGCGTTGCGGGCGAGGTCGGCGATCTGGGCGCCGAGGTCCGTGATCGAGAAGGACCCGCCCGGTTTGCAGACGACCTCGAGGGCGCCCGCCTCCAGGCACTGCATCGCGAGATCGCAGCCTCGCGGCGTCATCGACGAGCACACGACCACCGATCGGGGGTCGTACTTCATGAGCTTGCGAAGGAAGGTCAGGCCGTCCATCCGCGGCATCTCGAGATCCAGCACCACCAGATCGGGCGAGAACCGCTTGATCTTCTCGCGGGCGATGAAGGGATCCGGCGCGGTCGCGATGACCGTGACGCCGGGGCGGGCTTCGAGGTCGCGCTTCAGGACCTGCCGCACGAGGGCGGAGTCGTCCACGATCAGGATGGTCGCATCGGCGGTCATTGGTGTCGCTCCGGGTGCCGGACTCAGGCGGCCAGCGGCTGCCAGCGGACTTCGAGCCGCTCGCCCTCGGCGTCGAGCACGATCCTCGTGCAGCGGTCGCTCGGCGGACAGTCCGCGGTCGGACAGCGATGGGGCAGGCCGAGCCGGAACGGGCAGTCGTCGCCGCCGAGATCGAGGATCACCGATCCCCCGACGATGTTCGCGAGTTCGTCGATCATCGCCGCCGCCTGATCGGCGGGCACCTCGTCGGGATCGACCCCGAGGAGGCTCGCCGCGACCGAGGCGCCGAAGCCGTCGCTCGCCGCGATCCACACCCGGCCCCGGCAGGGACCGTCGTAGTCCACCCAGGCCGCCTCGTCGAGCGGAGGCAGAAGGTCCGCGTCGTCGTCCGTCGCGAGGTCCGCGATCACCATGGCGGTGCGTTCGAGGGCGTCGATGGCGAGGTCCGCGAGGCGGACAGGGTCGAGATCGTCGGGACGGGATTCGCTCATGATGCCACTCCGATGACGGTTCCGATGATGCGCCGGAGGTCTTCCGGCTCGAACGGCTTGTGCAGGACCTCCAGCGTGCCGAGTTCACGCATGCGGTCGAGGCGTGCGCGGTTCGCCTCGGTGCTCACCACGACGATCGCGACGTCGGCGAGGTCCTCGTTGAGACGCACGCGGCGGGCGAACTCCTCGCCGTCCATGACGGGCATGTTGAGATCGAGCAGGACGAGGTCGATCCAGACGGTCTCCAGGACCGCCAGCGCCTCCTGACCGTTGCCGGCCTCGAAGATCTGGTCCTCCTCGACGCCGGCGAGCTTGGCGACCTTGCGGATCGCGGCTCGCAGCACCGGCGAGTCGTCCACGACGAGCACATTGCAGTTCATGCGGTCCTCCTCGCCGAGCGGTCGGCGGGCTGGGGGGAATCGGAACGGGATGCGGCCGAGTCGTCGGGGTCGTTGAGCCCGGCCTCGAGTTCGAACACCGCGACGGCGGCGGAGAGGGCGAGTCGTTCGAGATCTCCGCGATCGACGCCGAGACGATCCATCGCGGCGGTCGAGACGGGATAGAGCAGGCCGTCGCATCCGAGACCGAGGCCGGCGAATCTCGCCGCGGCGTCGGCGAGGTGCACGACATCGAGCAGCACGCTGCCCCCCTCGTCCCGGGCCGGCGGATGATGATGGTGACGGATGGCTGCGCAGACCTCGGCGGGCAGGCCCCAGCGGGTCGCCAGGTCGGCGCCGAGGGTCGGGTGATCCACGCCGAAGGTGCGATGTTCGAAGGCGACGAAGTCCTCACCCGCGGGCGGACGAGGGATCTCGGCGCCGGTCTGCTGATGGTGCAGGTCGAAGGCGAGACGGCCGATGTCGCGCAGGAGGGCGGCCACGAAGCACCGCTCGGGTTCTGCACCGCAGCGGATGCCGAGCTCCTCCGCGGCTCGGGCGCCTCCGATCGCCGCCCGCCACTGCTCGCCCCGGCGGACGTCGAAGGCGACGCCCGCGTCGCGGAAGGTCGGGGCGGCGGCGAGTTCGAGCGCCTGGTGCGCCACGGTCCGGGCTCCGAGCCGGACGACGGCGGCGCGAAGGTCGAGGGTGCGGCCGCGGGCTCCGAGCGCCGCGGAGTTCGCGGTTCGGAGCACCGAGGCGGTCAGCGACTCGTCGGTCCGGATGATCCGCACCGCCTCGTCGAGATCCGCGTCCGGTGATCCGAGCTCCCGAAGGAGTCGGGTCGCCGCCGCGGGAAGCGGGGGAAGGCGATCGAGGGTCTCGGCGATGTTCATCAGGCAGCCCACAGCGTGCGCTCCTCTCCCTGGGTTCGGATGCGGACGGTTCCGCACTCGGCGTCGATCGACAGCGTGCGGCTGAAGTTGCCGCCGGTGTCGTCCGCGGCGAGGAGCAGCCCGTGCTTCCAGGCGAGCTTGCGGAGGATGGTCCGGTTGCGGGCCCCGATGCGGAACGTGCCCCCGTCGGCGACCACCTCCGCTCCGCCCGCGGCGCAGACCACGAGTCGTCGCGTGTCCGCCCCGAGCGCCTTCATGCGCTCCAGCAGCAGCGGCACGCCGAGATCGCCGAACATCGCCGGCTGGCGTTCCGCCTTGTCGGGGCTGATCTTCGACTCGGGCAGCATGTAGTGGAGCATCCCGGTGGCGCGGGTGCGGGGATCCCAGGCGGTGACGCCGATGCACGAGCCGAGGGCGTGGGTGATCACCCGGATCGTCCGGTCGCCGGTGGACTGGAGATCGGCGACGCCGACGACCAACTTGGGCGCACCGATCGGGCGCGGGCTCGGAATGGATGGGGCCGGTTGGGGCACGAATGGACTCCCGGATCCGATCAGCGGATGTAGACGCTGGCGGCGAGCGGCTTGAGCGGGGCGTCGATCCCGCTCAGCGTCTCGGCGCTGCCCACGGCAAGGATCCCCCCGGGTCGCAGGACCGCGGCGAGACGGTTGACGAGCTTCTCCCGGGTCGGACGATCGAAGTAGATCATCACATTGCGGCAGAAGATCGCGTCGAAGGGACCGCCGGACGGTGGCGGGTCCATGAGGTTGTGGCTCTTGAAGCTCACCATCGAGCGCACCTCGCGACGCACTCGGAGATCGCTGGTG
>JAUIHC010000231.1 GCA_030432455.1 Phycisphaerae bacterium
TCGCGGGCGATCCTCGCGTTCAACGCGGGGCGGGCGGCGGACGACATCGGTCGCGCCGACGGCATCATCATCACGCCGAGCCACAATCCGCCCCGCGACGGCGGGTTCAAGTACAACCCGCCCGACGGCGGCCCGGCCGGCGGCGAGATCACGGGATGGATCGAACGCCGGGCCAACGAGATCCTCGAACGCGGCCTTGCCGGAGTGCGGCGAACCGCGAGCGGAGATCGCCCGCTCGCCTCGCTCGATCACGTCGAGGAGACCGACTTCATCCGACCGTATGTCGAGGCGCTCGGCGCGGTGCTCGATCTCGAGGCGATCCGGGCCGCGGACGTGTCGCTCGCGACGCATCCGCTCGGCGGCGCGGCGCTGCCCGTCTGGGCCGTGCTCGCCGAGGTCCACGGCGTCGAGGTGACGGTGGTCGACGACACCCTCGACCCGCGCTTCGCGTTCATGACCCTCGACAAGGATGGACTCGTCCGCATGGACTGCTCCAGCCCGCAGGCGATGGCCCCGCTCGTCGGGATGATGGCCGACGGTTCGTACGATCTCGCCTTCGGCAACGACCCCGACAGCGATCGGCACGGCATCGTGTGCCGATCGAACGGGCTCATGAATCCCAACCGCTACCTCGCGGTCGCGATCCGCCATCTGCTCGCGACCCGCTCGCGATGGTCGCCCTCGATCGGCGTCGGCAAGACGCTGGTGTCGAGCATCCTCATCGATCGCGTGGTGGCTGACGCCGGGCGGCCGCTCGTCGAGGTGCCGGTCGGCTTCAAGTGGTTCGCGCCGGGCCTCTTCGACGGATCGCTCTGCTTCGGCGGCGAGGAGAGCGCCGGCGCCTCGTTCCTGCAAGGAGATGGATCGGTCTGGACGACCGACAAGGACGGCATCGTGATGGACCTGCTCGCTGCGGAGATCCTGGCGACCACCGGCAAGGACCCGGGCGAGCACGAGCGGCAGATCGTCGAGCGGTTCGGCGATCCGGCGTATCGCCGGATCTCGGCCCCCGCCGACGCCGAGATGCGGACGGCCCTTCGGAAGCTCGATGCCGCGGCGGTGTCGGCGACCGAGCTCGCAGGCGACCCGATCACCGCGATCCTGACCCGCGCCCCCGGCAACGACGCCGCGATCGGCGGCCTCAAGGTCGCGACCGAGCATGGATGGTTCGCGGCCCGGCCGTCCGGGACCGAGCCGATCTCGAAGATCTACGCCGAGAGTCTCCGCGGCCCGGAGCACGTCGAGCGGATCCTCGCCGAGGCACAGGCGATCGTCGCGGCGGCGACCTCGGGCTGAATCCGGGTCCCCACCCGCGAGATCATCGACAATGCGATCCGCAATCAACCGGCGTCTCCGGCGTTCGAGTCGGCCGGGGCCGCCCGCCCTTCCCTTCTCCCCTTCGATCAGACAGGAATCACCCACGATGACCACGCGTCTTCTGCTCACCAGCGTCCTCGGCCTCGCCCTCGCCACCACCGCCGCGGCTCAGGATCAGCCCGGTCGTCCCGCCGCCGGTCAGAACGCCCCCGGTGGCGCCCGCCCGAACGCCCGTCAGGCCGACCCGTCCCGAATCGTCGATCGCCTCATGCAGGCCGACGCCGATGGCGACGGCCGGCTCTCGAAGGACGAGATGGGCGAGACCCGGTTCGCCGCGGTCTTCGATCAGGCCGATGCCGACGGCGACGGCTTCCTGACCGCCGAGGAGGTCACGACCTTCATGGCGAGTCGTGGCCCCCGAGCCGGTCGTGGCGGAGAGGGCGGCCCCGAGGGTCGTCCCGCCCGCGGACCGCAGGGTGGTCCCGGCGGACCGCAGGACGCTGCCCCCGCGGGCCCGTCGAAGGAGGCGTTCCACGAGGCGATGGAGCGGGCTGGTCGCGCCCTCCGCGGCCTGCGTCGGACCCAGTTCGAGGCGGACACCTTCGACCGGGACTTCACGGCCCTGCTCGAACTCGAAGCGAGCCTGATGGAGGCGCGTCGCCACGTCGCGGCGGTCCCGATGAGCGACGCCGCCAAGGAGAGGTTCGGCGCCGACCAGGCCGCCTACCGCAAGTCGTTCCAGCTCCACCTCGCCAAGGCGATGATGGCGACCCTGCAGGTGGAAGTGGCGTGCCTCGAGGGCGAGTCCGCGAAGGCGAAGGAACTCGTGGCCGGCATCCTCGAGAACCGCAACACCAGCCACGAGCTGTTCGAGCAGGAGTGAGCGCGAGCGCCAACGACGCCAGAAGAGACCGCCGCGGCCCGTTGCACGGGCCGCGGCGGTCGTGTCATGCGTCGATCGTCGCCATCGCTGCTCAGTCGTAGAAGAACTGCGCACTCAGGACCGCATCCGAGTGCGATGTCAGACGCACCCAATGCGCCGAGAAGCCCTCGGGGAACGAATGGAATCCCGCCCGTTCCCCCCACGGGATCTCGAGCATGCCGGCACTCACCCAGGTTCCGTCGCCGAGCGGGTCGATCTCGATGGTCACCATCAATCCACCGGCGAGCGCGTCGTCGTCTCCATCCCGCACGACGTGCAGCCCCTTGCGCTGGAAGCCGAGCATGAGGAACGGGTCGCTCGGCTCGAACGCGGTGACCGCATCGTGACGCCACGGACCGCCCCAGCCCGAAGGGCGCCCGAACGAGAAGAGATCGTCGACCGACCCGAACCACGGCCCCGACTGCGGCTGGCCGCTCGCTCGATCGGTCTGATTGCCGCCGAGGACGAGCATGCCCCGCCACGAGACCATGTCGGGCACGATCCGCACATGGGTCGAGATCGGCTTGAGCCCGCGGAGATGGCCGCCGTAAATGAGCGCGGGCAGGTCGTAGAAGATGCCGAAGGCGTCCATGAGGTATCGCTCGGTCTCGACCTCGCGAATCCGCATCCACTCGGTGTTCCAGGTGTGGCACCACGAATGACCACCGAAGGGCAGCAGGTAGCGCGTCCACTTCCCGTCGTGCAGCACCCGCAGGATGACGCTCGCGTCGTCCCAGCCGACCGCGTAGATCGTGTTGCCGTAGTACGACCCCGAGCCGAGATGGGTCTTGCCCGAGACCTCGATGAAGGCGTTCCGCTCGAGGATGGTCCACGGGCCGGTGCCGTCCCACTCGGCAAGGCGGCCGCCGAAGCGGCGGCCCTGATCCTCGGGATCCTCGTGGGTGTTGTTGGCGACGACGAGCCGGCCCTGTGCGGTGTGGGCGGCCTTGAAGTGCTTGTAGGCACCGCGGTCCCAGTCGAGCTCCTCGACCAGATCGCAGAGGAGGGTCGTCTCCAGGGTCTCGAGATCGACCTCGAAGAGCGGCCCCTCCATGGTCAGCATGTAGACCTTGTCGGGATCGGAGAGGTGATTCGCGGTGGCCGCGAGTCGATGCGACACCAGCGGCTCGATGGTGCGGACGGTGCCGTCCTCGGCGATGACGTGCGGTCCGATGACCGCCTGCTTCGACCGCCAGTGCACGAGCCGATTCGCGTAGGTGCCGGTCACGCTCTCGGGGTGGAGTCGCCACGAGAGATCGTCGCGGACCTCGTAGAGCCCGAGTCCGCGGCCTCGCTTGTGACTGACATAGCCGATCATCCAGAGCCGGTCCGCCCAGGGGACGAGGGCCCCGATGCCCGCCTCGGAATCGACCGACGCCCCGGGGGCGACCACCGTCAGGTGCGGCAGCACATGCCCCCCGGCCAGCGCCGGCCCGGGCGGATGCCAGGCGTGCGGGTCGGAGTCGGGCGAGGGCGGATCCGCGGTCGGCAGGCCGAGGACCGAGGCGAGAACGAGAATGGCAGTGACGGGTGTCATGGCAGCGAGGGTATCGGTTCCGGATCGACGGGCAAGGCTGGCCTCACCCCGCCGGATCGACCGATACGGACTCTGAACCGAGGACGACCCCACCATGCCCAGCGTCATCATTCCGGCCCACAACGAGGAGGCCGTCATCGAGCGGACCCTCCGCGGTGTCTTGGCGGACGGCGTCGAGGATCTCGAGATCGTGGTGGTGGTCAATGCCACGACCGATCGCACCGCCGAGATCGCCCGGTCGATCGACCCGCGGATCATGGTCATCGAGACCGAGACGCCGGGGAAGACCAACGCGATCAACCTCGGTGAGCGGCCGCTGACCTCGTTTCCGAGGATCTTCCTCGATGCCGACATCGAACTGAAGCCGGGAACCGTCCGGGCGCTGCTCGCGGCGTGCGGGAACCCGCATCCGATCGTGTCGCCGATGCCGGTGTTCGATATGTCCGGGTGTTCAGTCGGCATGCGGCTTTTCATGCAGGCCAATCGATACAACCATTACTTCGGTCGCGGTGCCCCCAATGGAAGTGGCTGTTTCGCGCTCACGCAGGAAGGGCGTGGTCGCTGGGACGAGTTCCCGAACATCATCGCGGATGATGGATTCGTCCACGGCCACTTCAAGTCGACAGAGTCTCACTGCGTCGATCACGCGCACGCCGTGGTCAAGCCTCCTCGCAATCTCAAGTCGATGACCACGGTGCGAGCGAGAGCTCGACGAGGTCTCATTCAGTTCAAGCAGATGTTCCCCCACCTCGTTCAGAACCACGAATCCCAGGTCGGCGGCGTGCTCACCCGGATGCTCGTGCGTCCGTGGACGTGGCCTGCCCTCGTCATCTACGCGTGGGTCCGCGTGCGCGAACGGCAGCTCGCCAAGGCGCAAATCGCTGCGGGCGAGACCGGCTGGGGACGGGACGAATCGGCCCGCGGCGGCTGAACCGGCTCTCTCCGTCGATCACTGGCTCGCCGCGGCCTTCGCGGGAAGCGGCTTGACCTCGACCCGGCGGAACTCGACCGGGTGACTCTCGCCCTGCAGCGAGATCCAGCCGCCGTCGAGCATGACCTCGCCGTTCCGCTGCTGCATGAGCATCTTCGCGTCGGGGTCGTTCGGATCGAGCTGCGGACGCTCGTAGCTGAGCACCGTCGTGCCGTCCATGAGATGCGAGATGCGATCGTTGCCGAGCACCTCGACCTCGGCCACCACCCACTGGTCGCCGTGGTACGTCTCGCTGGTCGAGTTCGTGCAGTGCCGGGTCACCAGCTTCCCGTCGAACTCGACGTTGGTGCCCGGCGTGCAGAGATTCGCGGTCGTCCGCGTGCCCGACCCGGAGCCTCCAAGCAGCTGCATCTCGATCGAGACCGGGAAGTCCTGATCCTTCCGCATGCTCGCCGGGTCCTGCCCGTGCAGCATGATTCCGCTGTTGCGGAACGCCCAGCCCGGACCGCCCTTCACCTGATCGCCCACGAATCGGTACTCGACGCGGATGAGATAGCGGTCGAACGGGACGCGGTAGTGCAGATGACCGAAGCGTCCCTTGAATTCGTCCCAGTTCGAGTAGTCGAAGCGAAGCACCCCGTCCTCGACCTTGACGGTGCCGTTCGGATCCTCGCCGAGCGCCGAGCCGGTCTCCTTGTAGACCCAGCCATCGAGGTTCT
>JAUIHC010000232.1 GCA_030432455.1 Phycisphaerae bacterium
CGGTGGACATCGGCGGCGCGATCGTCGGGCGTCGGATCGACATCCACCTGGGCGCCGGCGACGCGGCCCTCGCCGAGGCGGGCGGGGTCATCGAGCCGGTCACGGTGTCGATCCTCGTGCCCGCCGGGTGACGATCGACGACTCGCGCACGCTCACCCGAGCAGGATCCGCTCGACCGCGGGGATGAACGCGGTCACCGCGACGCCCGCGGCCAGCGCCGCGATCATCGCCAGCCCCACGAGGATCGCGACCTCGGTGCCGAGGACCAGCGGCACCCGACCGCGGCCGCAGCCGACCAGATGCATCGTCTCGATCTCGGTGGCCCGGATCCGGATCGAGAGCGTGATCACCACCGCGACCAGCAGCAGCGTGCCGATGCCGACCGCCGCGAGCACCGCGAGCAGGATCCGCCGCACACGAAAGACCTCGACGAGCAGGCGGTCCACCACCTCGCTCGACACCACGACCTGCATCGGCAGACGACCGGCGTCGGCGCGGCCCATCAGGATCGTGCCCGAACGAGCGTCGCCGGGCACCACGATCGCGGCATCGACCGGCCGCTCGACGAGCGGACCGTGAAAGTGGAAGGAGGCGCGGTTCTCGTCGGTGATCTCGACGAACTCCCGGACCTTCGCGGTGCCGACGACCACCCCGTCGGTGCGACCCATGACCAGCGACGGATCGGTCTCGGTCTCGAGATCGTCGTGGCCGTGGGCGAGTCCCTGCACGATCCACGCGGTCTCGAGTCCGGTGAAGACCGCGTCGTCGTCCGGACCGCCCGAGGGCGCCAGCACCCCCACCACCCGCATCCGGAGCGGATACGCCCCCGCGAGATCGAACATCTCCCTCGGCTCGGTCGTGACCCGGTCGTCCACCGCCAGTCCGGTGCGGGCGGCGACCGCGGCCCCGAGCACGCACTCGCCCGCGACCGCGAACGATCGACCGGAGTCGGCCCGCAGTCCGCGGAAGTCGAGGTAGTCGGGGTCGATGCCGACCAGCGGCGACGACTTCACACGATCCCCGAGCACGAGCGGAAGCACGGTGCCGAGCCCGCCCTCGACGAGGGCGTCGAGATCGCCGACCCTGACCCGGTCCACCGGAGGCGTCCGGAAGTAGAGGGCCGCCAGCACCAGATCGATCGGTGCTCCCGGCGCCCCGGCGACCAGCGGCGTCGATTCGCCGCGGGATCGCAGCGACCGCTCGCCCGCGTCCACGAGTCCGTCCACCGCGATCGGGAGGAAGGTCACGAGGAAGAGCGCGATCCCGATGAGGATCGACCGACCGCGATGATGGGCCAGGTGCCGCGAGGCGAGGAAGACCGCGTGACGAAGCGCGTTCACGACCCGCTCTCCGCCGCCACCGATCCGAGATCGACGACGCGATCGAAGGCGTCGAGCAGATCGTGATCGTGGGTCACCGCGAGCACCGCCGCCCCGCGATCGCGGGCCGCCCCGAGCAGCGCGTCGAGGATGAGACGCTTGTTGGCGGGGTCGAGGTTGCCGGTCGGCTCGTCGGCAAGCACGAGTCCGGGTTCGGTGACGAGCCCGCGGCAGATCGCGCAGCGTTGTCGTTCGCCCTGACTGAGACGCTCCACGGGCCGCCGCGCGAGGTCGCCGATGCCCAGTCGGACGAGCAGGCCGCGGGCCCGGTCCCGGGCGGCGGCGTCCAGACGCAGGTCGCCGAGACGAAACGGCAGCAGCACGTTCTCCTCGACGCTCAGGTGCGGCAGCAGGCGGAAGTCCTGAAAGACGATCCCGACGCGGGCCAGCCGATGCCGGCGACGCCCCGACTCGCCGAGCGTCGCGAGATCGACGCCGTCGAGCTCGACCCGTCCGGCGTCCGGCTCGATGATCCCCGCCGCGAGCTGGAGGAGCGTCGTCTTGCCGCACCCGCTCGGGCCGATGATCGCGACCGACTCGCCCTGCTCGACCGCGAGTCCGTCCAGACGGAGGCCGAATCCGCGAGTGCCGTCGCGCGGGGCCGGTCGATCGAAGCGGATGTCGGCGAGCGTGAGCACGGCGGTACGATATCGCCCCCGTTTCCGGAGACCGATCATGCCCGTCGCGCGTCTGCTCTTCCTGATCGCCACCGTCATCACGGTGATCGCGCCCCTCGCCTGCGAGGAGGTCGAGACCGCGACCCCCGGCGATCCGAACCGGCCCGGCCCGCGGATCGTCGCGGTGTCGAACCATCCTCTCGAAGTCTTCGCCTCGCGGATCGGCGGCCCGCATGTGGTGATCGACTGGCGGATCCCCGAGGGCGTCGATCCGGCGTTCTGGAGCCCGACCGCCGACGACATCGCGGCGATGCAGCAGGCCGACGTCATCCTGCTCAACGGCGCGACCTACGAGAAGTGGCTTCCGACCGCGAGCCTGCCGTCGGCCCGGACCACCGACACCGGTGCCGCCATCACCGACCGCCTCATCGAGACCGACGGCCCCGTCCACGCCCACGGCCCCGACGGCGAGCACTCGCACGCAGGCGTCGCGTTCACGACCTGGCTCGATCCCGACCTCGCCATCGCGCAGGCGACCGCGGTCCGCGACGCACTGGTCAAGGCGGCCCCGCAGCACCAGCAGGACTTCGACTCGCGGTACGGCCTGCTGGTCCGGGAGATTCAGGAGCGATTCGCGGGCATCGAGCAGGCGGTCAACACCGCGCCCGGGACCGCGGTCGTCTTCAGCCATCCGGTCTACCAGTACCTGGCCCGACGATTCGGCATGAACGGCCGGGCCGTGCACTGGGAACCCGACGCCGAGCCGGATGCCGCGCAGATCGCCGAACTCGACTCGCTGCTCGCCGAGCAACCCGCCGCATGGTTCATCTGGGAAGGCGAGCCGCGGCCCGAGTCGGTCGCGCTCCTGAGGTCGAAGGGCCTGCGAAGCGTGGTCTTCGAGCCGTGCGGCAACCGCCCCGACGACGGGGACCTGCTCGACGCGATCGAGCGGGGCGAGGCGGCGCTCCGGCAGGTCTACGGCGCCGACTGACCGGCTCCGGGCCGGGGTCTACAGCGGCACCGCGATCGTGACGAGCAGCCGGCGCCCCAGACGCCAGCCGCCGACCTCGAGCGTGTCGCGACCGTGATCGGACGACGCGGGCCGCCCCGCTCCTCGCGCGATCGGCGACAGTCGGCGGGTCCACGCATCGACATCGATCGCCCGCCCCCGCGTGCGCACCACGAGATCGCGTGGTCCGAGTTCGGCGATCCATCTCCCGATCGCCGACTCGACCCGATCGAGTCGGGCGGGCAGCGTCTGGACGATCCTCACCGCCCGAAACCACGCGGCCTCCGCGCGGGCGATCGGGTCGGCCGGTCCGGTCACCAGTCCCAGCCCCGGCGCGATCTCGCCGTAGTCGGCGGCGGCGTCGCCGAGCGCCGATGCGAGGACCGACGGACCGAGGCCCAGCCGCTCGACCGCGGGATGCATCTCGACGATCACCTCCCCGATGCCGTCCGGCGCCGTCCCCCACGATGACGCCACGCCCTCGACCGTCCGGCCCGACGGCAGATCCACCGCTTCGCACGGCACGGTGCGGGCGAGGTCGCCGGTCCAGAGGATCGCCTGCACGAGGCGTCCGTGTTCCGCGACCACCGAGAGCGACTGTCGGTCGTGCAGCGGCGGCGCCGGAAGCGGCACGCCGGGACCGAGCTTGACCGCCCCCCCCTCGACCGACTGCACGATTCGACGGATCGCGTCGATGCCGGGGCGGAGATCCTCGACCCGCCACGACCGTCGCCCCGACGCCTCGTCGCGTCGGGCCGGATCCAGATGGACCAGCGGTGCGTCGAGCGGCGTGTCCTCGACCGACGCCACCCGGGTCTCGATGCCGGCGTTGCGAGCGGTCATGAACGCCCGCACCGGATCCAGATCGACCCCGACGCACGGTCCGCGACGGGCCAGCGCCATCGCGTCGCCGCCGAGGCCGCAGCAGAGATCGAGCACCCGGCGGTCGCCGAACCGCGTCGCCTTCCAGCGGGCGACGACATCGCTGGTCGCCTGCTCGACGCCGGGCCGGTCCAGCAGCAGTTCGGCAGCGTGCTCGAACTTGGCCGCGCCTCGTCGCCTCGCCTCCACCAGTTCGATCGCCTCCGGGATCGGCGCCGCAGGATGCCGTCGCCGCAGGCCGGCCAGACCGCTCGGCGTGATGCCCGCCCCGACCAGCGTCTCGACCTCCGCGAGCACCGCGGCGGCCGCGGGATCGGCGAGCCATCGCCAGGGCTGGATTCGGTCGGCGTCCTCGGGCATCGCCGCGATGCTACCCAACCCCCGGCCCCGACCGGTCTCCCCCCGAGCGATCCCGGTGGTTTCGGTACCATTCCCGCCCCGGCCGCGGATCTCCCGGCCACCCTCCAGACAACGGAACCGTCCCATGCCCGATCTTCGTTCCGCCGACGTCCTCCGGACCGCCGGCACCTTCGCGATTCTCGAGGGCGTGCTGTTCGTGCTCGGCGGACTGCTGCTGGTGATCGCCCCGTTCGCCTCGGTGGTGGTGCTCACGCAGGTGACCGGTGCGCTCCTCCTGCTCGCGGGCGTGGTCGGCGTGATCCGCACCGCGAGCGCTCCGCATCACGAGCACGGCGGCGGGACCGGCATCGTCGGCTCGGTGCTCGCCGCGATCGCGGGCGTGGTGCTTCTGCTCGACCCGACGCTGTCCGCGGCGTTCCTGGTCTCGGTCCTCGGCGCCATGCTGCTCGTCTCGGGCGGCATGCAGATCGCCGCGGCGTTCGGGATGCGCGGCCGCGACCAGTGGGGACTCGTGCTGCTCTCCGGGATCCTGACCACCCTGCTCGGCGGGCTGGTCTTCCTGCTGCCGAGCGTCGCGATCGTGGTCTTCGCGATCTTCGCGGGCGTCCAGCTCGTCTTCCTCGGGATCATGCTGATCCGCGGCGGCGGCGAGTTCCGCCGCGTGGCCCGAACGTCCTGACCCCTCCCGTCCCGGTCCGCCCTCCCCAGTCCTCTCGAAATCGGAGCCCGCGATGTCGATGCGCGAGTTCATGCGTCGGAACTACCGTCACTTCAACGCCGCCACCGTGGTCGAGGCCGCCCAGGGCTGGTGCGACCATCTGGATGGCGGCGGGTCGATGTTCGTCACCCTCGCGGGCGCGATGAGCACCGCGGAGCTCGGCGTCTCGCTCGCGGAGATGATCCGGCAGGGCAAGGTCCACGCGATCTCGTGCACCGGCGCGAACCTCGAGGAGGACATCTTCAACCTCGTCGCGCACGACCACTACGTCCGCATCCCCGACTGGCGCGAGCTCACCCGCGAGCAGGAGCAACAGCTCCTCGACCGCCACCTCAACCGCGTGACCGACACCTGCATTCCCGAGGAGGAGGCGTTCCGTCGCATGGAGACCGCGCTGGTCTCGGAATGGCAGCGGCTGGGCGAGGCGGGCGAGCGGGACTTCCCGCACCGCATCC
>JAUIHC010000233.1 GCA_030432455.1 Phycisphaerae bacterium
GGGCGACGGCTCTCGACCGACGACGACTCGGATGACGACGATGCGGACGACACCGACGGCGACGAGGAGGCTCCGAGCTTCGAGATCGACTTCGACGGCTTCGAGTCCCGCGCGATGCGAATCCCCGTCTCACCCGGCACGTTCCGAAACCTCGCGGTCAACCATCGCGGCCACCTCATGTACGTCCGCGGAGGAAGCGGCATCAAGGTGATCGACATCACCGAGGAGCGGCCGACCGAGAAGTCGGCGGGGTCGGGCGGCGGCTTCCAGATGACGCCCGACGGAAGGAAGATGCTCGTCCCGCAGGGCCGCGGCGCCGTCATTCGCGACGCCGGCCCCGGCGACGGCGGCGACCGGGTCGTGACCGATCCGATGCTGGTCACCATCGACCCGCGACAGGAGTGGCGACAGCTGCTCACCGACGCGTGGCGGATCCAGCGCGACCACTTCTACGACCCGAACCTGCACGGCGTGGA
This sequence comes from Phycisphaerae bacterium, assembly GCA_030432455.1. Taxonomy (GTDB): domain Bacteria; phylum Planctomycetota; class Phycisphaerae; order Phycisphaerales; family SM1A02. The sequence goes on from JAUIHC010000233.1 coordinate 477, forward strand.
CTGGGACGCGGTGCTCGAGGCGTATCTCCCGCTGGTCGATGATGCGGCGACCCGCGAGGATGTGAGCTACCTGATCGGCGAGATGATCTCCGAGCTCAATGTCGGACACGCGTACTACTACGGCGGGGACGGCGAGAGCGAGCCCTCCCGCAACGTCGGCATGCTCGCGGTCGACTGGGAGGCCGCTCCCGGCGACGACGAGACGCCCGACGGCTGGCGGATCGGGAAGGTCCTCGGCGGCGGCGCCTGGGACCTCGACGCCCGCGGACCGCTGCAGGAGCCGGGCCTCGATCTCGGCGAGGGCGACGTGGTGGTCGCGGTCAACGGCGTGCCCGTCGATCTCGCGAAGGACCCGTGGTCGCTCTTCGTCGGCACCGCCAACGACACCGTGGTGCTCGACGTGCTTGCCGACGAGGACGACGAGGATGCGGAAGACGGCATCCGCACCGTGGCGGTGCGGACGATCGCCAACGAGGGCGACCAGCGGTACCGCGACTGGATCGAGGGGCGCCGTCGCGTGGTCGAGGAGATGAGCGACGGCCGCATCGGCTACATCTATGTTCCGAACACCGGCCGCGACGGCCAGAGCGATCTGGTCCGGCAGTTCCACGGGCAGTCCACGCGTCCCGCGCTCATCATCGACGAGCGATGGAACGGTGGCGGCCAGATTCCCGACCGCTTCATCGAGCTCCTCAACCGCCCGGTCACCAACCACTGGGCCCGGCGCGACTCGGTGGACTGGAAGTGGCCGCCCTCCGGTCACAACGGCCCGAAGGCGATGCTCATCAACGGACGCGCGGGCTCGGGCGGCGACATGTTCCCGTGGCTCTTCAAGTACCACGAACTCGGACCGCTCATCGGCACCCGGACCTGGGGCGGACTGGTCGGCATCTCGGGCAACCCCGGCCTGATCGACGGTGGATATACCGCGGTCCCGACCTTCGGCTTCTACGAGACCGACGGCACATGGGGCATCGAGGGCCACGGCGTCGATCCGGACATCGAGGTGATCGACGATCCCGCCCTGATGCTCGACGGCGGCGACCCGCAGCTGGAGACCGCGATTCGAGTTCTGCTCGAACAGTTGGAGAACGGCGGTGCCTGGACGCCCGCCGCCCGACCGGCCTCGCCGGACCGGAGCGGCATGGGGATTCCGGTGGAGGATCGGTAGTCGTGGTTGGTAGTAGTAGTAGGTAGATGTGGCCGCCGGCCGTGGTGCGAATGCATCACGGCCGGCGGTCGTTTGGTGAGAATTGCCGATCTCGGGGTCGGGTGTTGAATCCACGACCGTGGCGGCTCGAAGTCAGCCGCGTGATCGCAACCGCGGTCTTCACACCGACGCGTGGGCGTTGGTGAACGGCTCACAACCACATCGGAATCAGTCCATGCTCCTCAGCACCATTGCGGTGTCGTGCGCGGTCGCCATGACCACGCCTCCCTGCTCCTCCACCTGCACCATGAGCGAGACGCTCGCGGGCGCCCGCGGCGAGCCCGCCCGCGACATCGTCGAGGTCGCTTCGGCGGCCGGTGACTTCGAGACCCTGCTCGCCGCCGCCAAGGCCGCCGGTCTCGTGGATGTCCTCAAGAGCGAGGGCCCCCTCACCGTCTTCGCCCCGACCGACGCCGCCTTCGCGAAGCTGCCGAAGGGCACCGTCGAGACCCTTCTGCTCCCCGAGAACAAGGGCACGCTGGCGGCGATCCTCACCTACCACGTCGTGCCCGGCCGACTGATGGCTGCCGACGTCCTCAAGAAGTCCGCCCTCGACACCGCCAACGGACAGCGTGCCGCGATCGCGATGAAGACGCTCGATGGCGAGAAGGTTCCGATGATCGGCACCGCGAAGATCATCGCCACCGACATCGAGGCCCCCAACGGCGTGATCCACGTCATCGACTCGGTGATCATTCCCGAGAAGCGCAACATCGTCGAGATCGCGAGCGAGGCCAGCACCTTCCACACCCTGCTCGCCGCCGCCAAGGCCGCGGGTCTGGTCGAGGTCCTCACCGGCGACAAGCCGCTGACCGTGCTCGCCCCGACCGACGAGGCGTTCGCCAAGCTGCCCGCGGGCACCGTCGAGAGTCTCCTGAAGCCGGAGAACGTCGACACCCTCCGCAAGATCCTGCTCTACCACGTGGTCCCCGGCCGCGTCTACGCCGACACCGTGGTCACCCTGAAGGCGGCCCCGACCGCGGCGGGCGTCGAGGCCCCGATCGCCGTGAAGAAGGACGCCAAGGGCAAGCCGGTCGTGATGATCGACGGTGCGACCGTCGTCAAGACCGACATCGACGCGAAGAACGGCGTGATCCACGTCATCGACTCGGTGATCCTCCCCGACTGATCGATCGTCGGGCATCCGTTCCGAAAGACTCCGTCCACTCAAAGACCGCCGCGGCTCCCGAGAGCCGCGGCGGTCGCCTTGTGGTTCGTGATGGACGGGCACCGACGGCCCCGGGGCGGGCCCGAGGATCCGGTCACCTGCCTGTGAGCGACGCGAGTCTCACTTCGAGATCCTGAAGCGACGGCACGCGCCCGCCCTCGACGTCGGCACGGATCCGCTTCGCCCGAGCGACCACGATCTCGATCGCCTCGGCGCTCGCCACCGGGTCGTACGGTGGATCGGGGAACTGCACGATCCGCCAGGCGCCTCCGATCCGACGCATCCGGTAGACCGCCGACCCGATGCGGAGGATCGCCACATCGCCGCTTCCCGCGAAGACGCTCGCCCGCTCGATCTCCTCGAACTGCGTGAGGAACGCCCCCCGCAGCAGTTCGGAGCCGGCCACCGCACCGGCGTCGCCGTAGGTCTCGACCATCGCGTTGCGGAGGGCGAGCAGTTCGCGGGCCGAGTCGGCGCGGGCGGTCAGGAGCCGGCACATCTCGGGAAGCGCGTCGCAGTCGGTCGCGTCCCGGAGCGATTGGTAGTACCCGCTGAGCGACCGATTCGCCGCCGACTTGAGCGACGCGAGCAGCGACTCGGGCGTGCCATCGTCGAAGGGTGCGGCATCGCCCGCATCGACCGGTCGGGACGGCGTCGCCCCGCACCCCGTCCCTGCGGCGAGGATCACGCCGGTGACCACCAGCGACGCGGTTCGCACGAGCGTTCGAGGGTGGATCGTCATCGCATCGCTCCGATCGTCGGAGCGTGGAAGACCGCGACCTCGGTGCCCGCGGCGTCGAGGAAGCCGTAGTCGCCGAAACCGCCCATGCCGTCGTCCTCCTCGGCGCCGGTGGTGGCGACCAGCACGCCGACGAGCACCGGAACCGCCACCGCCACGACCCGGAGCGTGGTTCCCGCCCAGGGCGGAAGCTTCGCAAAGAGCGGCAGTTCCAGCGGCACGAGCACCACCGGGGCCGCGGCGACGAGTCCCCAGCACCACCACGGGAAGTCGCCGTAGGTCTGCCGGAAGCCCGCGACCGGGAAGACCGCGAGCAGGATCACCGCCGCGACGAGTCCGCCGCGACCGATCGACGGTCCGCCCGAGAATCGCCCCGCGATCGCGGCGATGAACGACACCGCGCTCGCGGCCGCGGCGAGGAAGGTCAGCGTGATCCATCCCGCGGCGTCGGCCAGCGGTGCGAGTCCGCCGAAGACCACCCAGAGCACCAGCGGCATCGTCATGCCGGTCTGATTGGCGGCGACCTTGTCGAGCAGCACGATGCCGAGGGCGACGGCCATGCCGAGCGCGACCTGATCGGCGATCGTCGAGTCGCTGAACATGACGCCCGCCTCCTCATCGCCCATCCAGTACGCCAGCAGCGGCAGCCCGCCGAAGAGCACCCCGACCACCAAGGCCGTGATCTCCACCGACGGCCACTTCGACCCGTGCCCCGCCTCGCCCGTCAGCGGCGCGACGAGGGCGAAGAACCCCGCGACGATCGCCGCGATCGAGAGCCACTCGCTGCGGCTGCCGGGCGGGAAGGTCGGCAGTCCGTTCTCCGCGGTGAACGACGCGAAGACCGCGGTCGCGAGGGCGAGCCCGAACGCCGCCCCCGAAAGCCAGGTCCACTTGCGGAGCGGCGGCAGCAGCCAGCAGATCACGATCAATCCCGCGCCGGCGAAGACCGGCAGGATGAGCGAGAGCAGGACGGTCATGAACATGCGAGGTCGTTCCGGAGGACGCGGAGATCGGTCAGGGCGAGGTCTCGGACCGATGCCTCACATCGGTCGATCCGGCGATGGCGGGTCACTTCTCCCAGTTGCCCTCGATGCCGATCACCAGCCGCACCTCGTCGCCGAGAGCCTTGTTCTTGACGCCCCAGTTCATGTCGAAGTCCGATCGCTTGACCGTGAAGATCGCCTCGAAACCGGCCTTCTTCTGCACGGGGTTGCCCGCGACGCCGGTGAGTTCGAGGTTCGCGGTGATCGGCTTGGTGACGCCGTGCATCGTGAGGTCGCCAGTGATCGACCAGGCGTTGTCGCCGGTCTTCTCGCCGCCAGTCGACTTGAACGTCACTTTCGGGTTCTCCTTGGCGTTGAAGAACTGCGGGCTCATGATCGTGCGGTCGAGCTTCTCGGTGCCGGTGTGCACGCTCTCGACATCGAGGGTGACATCGAAGGTCGGGGCGGCGTCGGAGCCCTCGTCCCAGGTGAAGCCGCCGGTGACGCCGTCGAACATGCCCCAGAACTGCCCGGCCCCGACGTGGTGGATGCGGAAGAGCGCCATGCAGTGGGCGGGGTCGCACCTCCAGACCATCGCAGAGGCCGCAGGGGCGGCCGCGGGCACGGGCGCCCCGGCGGTGGCGGTCAGGAACGGGTTGGTCGAGGCGGGCAGACCAAGGCCGCCGGCGAGTCCGCCGAGGGTGAAGGCGGCGGTGGCGGCGACGGTGAGGCGCGCGGGGCGGGCGAGAAGACGCAGGGCCATGGGTGAACTCCGGGATGGTGCCCGAGGGCCGGACGGGGGAAAGCTCGGACGACGGGATCGAGGGGTCTC
>JAUIHC010000234.1 GCA_030432455.1 Phycisphaerae bacterium
TCCCGGCGGCGTCCGCCGCGGCGAGCACCTTCGGGCGGTCGGCGAGGATCACGCGGCCCGCCCCCAGCGCGATGCACGAGCAGCCCGCCTTCGCGGCGTGCTCGATCGTCCGCAGTCCGATGGTCGGAACGTCCGACCGCATGTCGTGGTCGGGGGCGGCGGTCTTGAGCAGCGTCCAGCCTCCCCGGGGGCAGAGCTCGCCCGCCCGCCCGATCATCCGGTCGGTGCCTTCGACCGCCTCCACGCAGACGACGTCCCGCTGCCGCACCGCCATCGACTGGCCGATGTGCAGGCCGCTCACCTGATCGAGCAGGGGCCAGCCGAAGTCGATGTCGCTCCGCTCCTCCGCCGTCGGCGTGCGGGCGGACATCGGGCCCTCGGTCGCGAGGTGTTCGGGGAGGTAGGTGGTCGAGTCCACGAGCACGAGTCCGCGTTCGGCGAGGTCGTCGGCGAGGGTTCGCAGGAGTGTCGCGGACCGCCGGTCGAACCGCAACCTTCGATACCAGACGTTCAGGCAATAGAGATCGGGCAGCTCCCGGAGGAGCATGATCCTGAACCGCCGGCTGTGCATGACCCGCTTGCTCACCCGGCCGATGAGCACGGCGTCCTCGCATCCGGCCCGACGAGCCGCCCGGATCCAGCCTCCGGGACGCAGGAAGCCGACGGTCCGGAACTCGTCGCACGCCGCGGGGAAGTCGTCGGCGAAGAGTCCCCGCATCCCGAGCCCGAGCACGCGACGGCCCGCGGCTCGGGCGCCTTCGGCGCAGAGTCGCGGGAGTTCACCTTCGCCGGCGATGATCGCGGTGGTGGGCATGGGGGGGATGGGGGATGGGGATGGGGGATGGGGACGGGGGAGCGGGAGGGTCAGTGATTCGGGGGCGTGAGGGGGGGGATGAGGTCGCTCTGCGTGAGTTCGTGGCCACGGTCGGCGAGGAGGGCGTCCAGCGCGGCGATCGGATCGCTCTCGACCGTGACCAGCGTTCGCATGGCGGGGCGGATGAACTTCTGCTCGATGCCGTGCTCGATCATCGAGACCAGCGGGTCGAAGTAGCCGTGATCGTTCACGATCGCGAGCGGCTTGTCGTGCTCGGCGAGCACGCGGCCGACCAGCGTCTCGAAGAACTCCTCGTAGGTGCCCAGCCCTCCCGGCAGGACGAGGAACCCGTCGCCGCGTTCGGTCATGATCCGCTTCCGCTCCCGCATGGTGTCCACGCGGATGAGCTCGGTGCATCGTTCGAAGGCGACCTCGAGATCGGCGAGGTGATGGGTGATGACGCCGAGGATCGACCCGCCCGCGTCGGCGCAGGACCGGGCGATCTCGCCCATGAGACCGGTCGATCCGCCGCCGTAGACCAGCGTCAGTTCGCGTTCCGCGAGCAGCCGGCCGACGGCCCGGGCGGTCTCGACGAAATGAGGATCGATGGACGGGGAACTGGCGCAATAGACGGTGACGGACTGCATCGCGGGAACGCTACCGCGCGACGCCGCGGGGCCGTAGCATGCGACCGATGCTCGGACCCGTCCTTCTGCTGCTCCCCCTCGGTTTCCTGATCGCCCTGCCCGTCACCACCGTGCTGGTGCGGTTGGGACATCGCGCGGGGGCCCTCGATTCAGCCGGGTCCGTCGGGCATGTGAAGACGCTGCGGTCGATTCCGAACATCGGCGGCATCGCGATCGCGGCGGCCACGCTCGGTCCGCTGCTCGCGGGACTGGCGATGCTCACCTTCGCGGGCGACTCGATCGCCGATCTGCCGATCGTCGGCCCGTCGCTCGCCTCGCATGCCGCACGCCTCGGAAGCGAGCGGACCACCTGGTGGCTCATCGTGCTCGGGGGGCTCGTCCTGCATGTGACCGGCGTCCTCGACGACCGTCGGCCCCTCGGGCCGTGGACGAAGTTCGGCATCCAGCTCGCCGTGGCCGCGGGCGTCGTCATCGCGGCGGATCTTCGACTGGTGACGGCGCTCGACCGCTTCGGACCGATGGGCACCGCGACCTCCGCGGTCGTGACCGTGGTCTGGATCGTCGCGGTCTGCAACGCGATCAACTTCCTCGACAACATGGACGGGCTCGCCGGGGGCGTCGCCGCGATCGCGGCCGCGGTCTTCCTCGCCGCGACGATCCTGAACGGTCAGTGGTTCGTGGCCGCCGCCTTCGCCCTGCTCTGCGGCGGACTGCTCGGATTCCTGACCCTGAACGTGCCGCCCGCCCGCATCTTCATGGGCGACGGCGGCTCGCTGCTGGTCGGCTGGATGCTCGCGGCGCTCACCGTGCGGACCACCTTCGTCGATCCGAACGACCCGGCGTTCGCGCTCGGGACCGCGTGGTACGGGGTGCTCATGCCGCTGGTGGTGCTGGCGGTGCCGATGTACGACCTCGTCTCGGTGAGCCTGCTGCGGATCGTCCAAGGGCGGAGTCCGCTGGTCGGCGACCAGCAGCATCTCTCGCACCGTCTGGTCTGGCTCGGACTCTCGAAGCGGGCGTCGGTGGTCGTGATCTGGGCGCTCACCGCGGCGACCGGGGTCGGCGGCATCGTGCTCGGCAGTCTCGCGCCGTGGCAGGCGGTCATGGTCGGCGCCCAGACGGGGTGCATCCTGTTCGTGCTCGGGTTGCTGGAAGCCGGCGCCCGTCGTCGCCTGCAGGCCGCGGCCGAGGCGGAGAAGGCCGGATGACGGCGACCGTCGGCGACGACGACCGCGGCTCGTGTCGCGCCGCCGTGCTGCTCGCGTCGCTCGCGGTGCTGCGACTGCTCCTGCCCTACACGCCCGACCGGTTCTTCGACGTCGATCCCGCATCCGTGCCCGGGCCGTTTCCCGCCCTCGGACCCGGCGGATCGATGCTCCTCGATGCGGTGATCCTCGTGGTCGCGGGGTCGGCGCTGACTCGGCTCATGCGACGCGGTCCGGGCGTCGATCCGGTGCTCGTGGTCCTCGGACTGCTTCCCCTTCCCGTCGTCCTCTGGCACGCCCGCCACGACGTGCTGCAGGCGTGGCGGGGATTCGACTGGTTCGCGGCCGCCGCCCTCGGCGTGGCGCTGGCGCATCTCGTGCGGGTGCCCGCGTCGCGTCGGGCGGTGGTCGCGATCCTCCTCGGCGGCATCGCCGCGATGGGGGTGCGGGGTGGATGGCAGGTCGTGGTCGAGCACGCGGACACGGTCGCCTACTTCGATGCTCATCGAGACGAGGTCCTCGCCTCGCGGGGCTGGACCACCGACTCCGCGGCCGCCCTCGCCTTCGAGCGGCGGCTCCGACAGCCGGAGGCGACCGGCTGGATCGGCTTCTCGAACGTGTTCAGCGGACTGGCCGCGGCGGGGGCCCTGCTGCTGCTGGGGACGCTCGCCGCGTGGCGGGTACGACGCCGCGGATCGGTCGAGGCGGGCGGTCCGGTGGTCGTCGGACTCGTCGGGGTCGGGCTGCTGATGCTCGTGGGGCTCAACGGATCGAAGGGGGCGATCGTCGCCTGCGGACTGGCGGTGCCGATCGGGGTGCTGGCGGTGGGGCCGTGGTCGGATGCGGATCCGCGGCGACTCGGACGACTCGCCCTCGCGGCGGGCGGGATCGCACTGCTTGCGATCGCCGTCCGTGGTCTGCTTCCCGAGGACACGCTCGGCGATCGGTCGCTGCTCTTTCGGTGGCACTACGCCCAGGGCGCCACCTCGATCGTGGCGGAGCATCCCGTGGTCGGCGTGGGGCCGGACGGTTTCCAGGATGCGTACCTGCGGCACAAGCCGCCGCGGAGTCCCGAGAACGTCGCCAGTGCGCACGGCATGGCGATCGACTGGCTCGCCTCGCTGGGCGTGACCGGTCTGGCGTGGCTGGCCCTCGCGGTGGTGATCGTGGTCCGACGGCAGGACGAGGCGTCGTCGCGGACCGTGTCCGAACCATCGTTCGGTCGGCTGGGCGTGGTCGGCGGTGCTGCGGCGATCGCGTGCGTGGTGCTCGTCGTGCAGGCGATCGTCGAGGCGCCGGGCGAGGGCGGTGCGATCGCCGTGCGGCTGGCCGCGGTGTCGATCGGGGCGTTGGTCGGGGTCGCCTGCGTCGGACTGCTCGAGGATCTCGACGGTCGCATGCTGCGGCGGGTCGCGATGGCCTCCGCCGCGATCGTGCTCGCGCAGGGGCAGATCGAGATGCTGGTCTGGCAGCCCGGCTCGGTCGCGATGTGCTGGGCGCTGCTCGCGGTCGCGGGCGATGCGGTACCCGGACGCGCGTCGGTCGGCCGTCTCGCGGGGCCGGTGATCCTCGGCGCCGGGGTGATCGCCGCGGTGCTGGGCATGGGCGAACTCAAGGAGGCCCGACGCACCGAGACGGCGCTGGCACCGCTCTTCGGGGCGGGCGATCGTCCCGGGGGCGCGTCACCCGCGGACCGCCGTGCGATCGCGGCGGGGATCGCCGGTCTCTGGACCGACGACCGATGGTGGGACGATCGCGTCGTGCGGGGGGCGATCGATCTCTTCATGACCGCCGGCAGCGACGAGGATGTGCGGAAGGCACTCGTGCTTGCCGAACGGTGGTGCGGGCGTCGTCCCGGGCCGGCGTCATGGAGCACGCGGGCGTCGGTTCTGCGGGCGGCGGCGGACCGCGGACTGGCCGAGCCCGAGCTGGCGCTGGAGTCCCTCGAGGTCGCGATCGCGTTCGATCCGACCGAGCCTCGTCATCGCCTCGAGCGGGCCGGACTGCTGGTCGAGCTCGGACGATTCGACGAGGCTCGCGCGGCGATCGACTCGGCGGTCCGGCTCGATGCGGCGCGGTCGCTCGACCCGCTCACCCGGCTCGGGGAGCGGGACCGGTCTCGACTCGAAGGGCTCGAGGCGTCGATCGCTCAGGAGCCGCGGCCGTAGGTGGCGTCCGCCCGGCCGATCGCGTCGAGCACCTGCCCCGGCGTGTACGCGTCGCTCTTCCAGATCTCGACGCCGCCCTTGCCGTAGACGACGAGCAGCGGGATCGTGAGTCGCGCCGCCTCCTCGAGCTTCGCCTTGCCGTCGGGGTTGTCGCCGGTGAGGTCGATCTTCATGGCCACGACATCGGGGCGGTCGAGGCTCTCCACGACCGTCGGGGTCTGCAGCACGGTCGCCTCGAGCGTCTTGCAGTTGAGGCACCACTCGGCGGTGAAGTCCAGGACGACCACCTTGTTCTCGGCGATCGCGTTCGCGAACCGATCGGGCGTGTAGTAGACCCAGTCGATCGGTCCCTTCGCGGTCATCACGAGGCCCACCCAGACCGAGACCGCGGTGATGAATCCACCGAGACCTCCGAAGATCACGCGGGGACCGGCCTTCTTCGTGAGTCGGAATGTCTGCACGACGAGCCACCCGCCCGCCGCGACCGCGGCGAGGGCGACGATCCACCAGTAGAGGCGGCTGGGCGGTTCGCCGGGGATGACGGTCAGGCCCGACACGCCGCTGCCGACGAAG
>JAUIHC010000235.1 GCA_030432455.1 Phycisphaerae bacterium
CGCGGTCTCCGCGCGGCGGGGGGCCCAGGGACGCCCCCAGTCGGTGCGGGACGCGGCGAGCAGACTGGCGACGACCGCCTCGGCCGATCGAATGACGTGCACGACCCGGCACTCCGGGGCGAGGCGGGTCGCCAGTTCGAGATGGCAGGCATGATCGGGCGTCTTCTCGACGAGGATCCTCGCCTCGGGGGCGGCGTCGATCGCGGGCGTGCAGACCTCGATCCAGGTGCGACGCAGCATGTCGAGCAGCTCGACCTCGCTCAGATGGCAGAGGACACCGTGGGGCCGGGGCATGGCGACCTTGCGTCGAGCCTCCTGCAGCAGACCGTCGAGTTGCGCGAGCCAGTGCGATTCCTGGCCTCCGCAGACCGCAGGGTCGTGCAGGAGCAGTCGCTGCAGCCAGGTGGTGCCGCTTCGCGGGGCGCCGACCACGAGCACCGGGGCCAGGGCCAGCGTCGTGGCACGGTCCGCCTCGTCGGCGATGGGGGATGGCTCGTTCGCGGGCATGGCCAGATGCTACGCCGTGGGGTCGGTGGATTCGGCGGACTCGGCGGCCGGGGTGACGAAGGTGCCGAGGGTGGTGCGGGAGAGCGGCGGCGCGTCGGCGTCCTCGGGCCGCACCGATCGGCGGACCGAGTCGAACCGGAGCGTCGTGCCGGGGGGGACATCGAAGGCGAGGTCCGCGAGCGCCACCAGGGCGGCGTCGCGACGACTCGGATCCGGTTCGCGGAGCACGGTCGTGATGACGCCGATCCAGCGGGCGGTGCGGAGTTCGCCGCGGCCCGTCGCGAGGCTCTCGACGATCTCGGTGCCGTCGGGAGCGGTCGCGACGACCTCGACCACCGTGCGTTCGGGCACCCGGACCGGATAGGCGAACTTGGGATAGCAGGCGAACGGCCAGGCGAGGTGCTGCCCCCGCATGCCGTAGAGACCGTTCACGGCCACCAGCAGCAGTCCGATCGCGGTGGCGGCCGCCGGGGAGGTGGCGTGGGGCGGATTCACCCGGGGGGCGGGGCGGGGTCGGAGGCGATCCGCGATCGCCGCCCAGTCCACGAGGCAGAGGTAGCAGATCTGCAGCGACACGAATCCGATGTGGATCGTGAACCACGTGGCATTGTGGAAGAGCAGCCCCAGGATCATCGCGATCGGCCGGGTTCGACGGTCGAGCACGAGGAACACGAACGACAGCTCGAAGATGATCGTGCCGAGGGCCCCGAGTCTGATCAGCCACGGCCAACCGGTGGGATCGACGAGCGGGCGCCAGTCGCCGTGCGTGGTCCACTGCAGCCAGATCTGGTTGCGGAGATGATCGCTCGCGAACCAGTCGATGCCGCCGGTCCAGAGCTTCCAGAATCCGGGGAAGAGGTAGACGAATCCGAGCAGCAGCCAGGCGAATCGGAGCGGGACCCCGTAGCGGCGATCCCGGTGCGGCACGCCCCGCCGACCCCGGATCCACGAGTCGAGCGACCACGCGTCGCCGCACGGGCTCGCGGCGAGCAGCATCGCGAACCACACGAGGTGGTGGGCGTGATTCACCTTGCCGTGGATCTGCGGGACACCGAGCACGAGGATCGAGAGGAGCGTCGCGGCGATCGTCGAGAATCGCGTGAGGAACCCCGCCGCGGCCATCGCGACCACCGCGATCCACGCCAGCAGGACCGTCCGTCCGAACGCGGGGTCGGGGGCGAGCGCCGCGACCAGCGGGCCGAGTCCGCCGGGGGGAAACCGCAGGGCCTCGGGGAGCCCGAGGTGCACGAGGAACTCCTCACGCCCCGCGGGGACGACGAGCAGCGTCGCGAAGGTCGCGATCCTCAGCACCGCGAGGTTGCGGGGGTCGTCGGCCTCCTGCACGCGGCAGGCGAGACCGGTGAGCAGTCGGTGTCGTCGTGGCCAGAGCGAGACCGTCAGGCAGGCGGCCGCCCAGAGGATGCCGATCCGGGTCAGGACGGTGCGGCCGACCCAGGCCACATGCTCGGGGTCGAGCCAGGCGGGGTCGGCGGCCTGCCGGGTTGCGATCTGCCGGGCGAACCACGAGGGGCTCGGGCCCGCCGCCGAGTCGCTCGCGGCGGCGAGGAGCGTCGGTCCCAGCCAGAGCCACCAACCCAGCCCGAGGATCAGCCAACCGGCGCTGACGAGCAGCAGGAGTCGGCGGCCGGGGATCACGGAGGTTCGGGAGGCGGGTCGCATGGTCTCGCAGGTCTTCGATTGTCCGTTCGTGCCGTCTCATGCCGCCTGGCGGGCCGAGTACGGTGAGACGCAGGGACTTTGTGCTTCCGTCGGTTCAGCGGCCCCCGTGGCCCTCGATTTCTGGCAAGATTGGCGTCGTCATCCCCGGGAGCCGTTCATGTCCGTCGCCGACGCCGCCATCGCCCGTGTTCACGCCGGTCTCGACCGTCTGGAGATCGAAGTGCCCAGCTGGGGCTTCGCCGACACCGGCACGCGATTCGGCAAGTTCATGCAGGATGCGGCGGCCCTGACGCTCGAGGACAAGCTGGACGACGCCGCCGAGGTCCATCGGGTCACGGGGTGCTGTCCGAGCGTCGCGGTGCATGTGCTCTGGGACTTCGAGGATCTCTCGAATCCGGCCCCCTCGGCGGCGCTGGCCGCCGACCGCGGACTTCGGATCGGTTCGATCAACCCGAATGTCTTTCAGGACCAGTGCTACCGATTGGGGTCGGTGGCGAACCCCGACGCCTCGGTGCGGCGTCGAGCGATCGAGCACCTGCTGCATTCGGTCGAGATCGGCCGGGCGGTGGGCAGCGACCTGCTCTCGCTCTGGTTCGCCGACGGCACGAACTATCCGGGACAGGGACACCTTCGCCGCCGCAAGCGGTGGTTCGAGGAGGCGCTTCGCGAGGTGCACGACGCGATGCCCGCGTCGATGACGATGCTCGTCGAATACAAGCCGTTCGAGCCGGCCTTCTATCACACCGACATCGCCGACTGGGGGATGGCGGCCGCGTTCGCACGGGCGGCGGGTCCGCAGGCGAAGGTGCTGGTGGACACCGGGCATCACCTGCCGGGCCAGAACATCGAGCACCTCGTCGCGTTCCTGATGGACGAGGGGATGCTCGGCGGGTTCCACTTCAACGACCGGCACTATGCCGACGACGACCTCACCGTCGGCTCGATCGACCCGTACCGGATCTTCCGCATCCTGCTGGAGATCGTGCAGGCCGAACACGACCTCGGCGGGCCGCTCTCCGTCGCGTACATGATCGATCAGTCGCACAACCTCAAGCCCAAGATCGAGGCGATGATCCAGACCGTGGACATGGTGCAGTCGCTCATGGCGAAGGCGCTGCTGGTCGATCTCGCCGCCCTCGACGACGCCCGAGAGCGCGGTGATGTCGTCGATGCCGAGCGGTGTCTGGTGGACGCCTTCGCGACCGATGTCCGGCCGATCCTCGCGGGATGGCGGGAGCGTCGCGGACTGCCGGTCGATCCGATCGCCGACCACCGCGCCCACGGTCACGCCGAGCGGGCGGCGGCCTCGCGTCTGCCCCGCAAGTCCTCGGGCGGAGGCTCGTACGCCTGATGTCGGCGAGCCGCGTCATCGCGATCGATCTCGGAGCGTCCTCCGGCCGCGTGGTCGGGGTGCGCTTCGAGGACGGCGCGGCGTGGATCGACGCGGTGCACCGATTCCCAAACGCCCCGGTGCGTCGCGCCACGGCGACCGGACCGCGATGGTGCTGGGATCTCGACGCGATCCTCGCGGGCATCGAGGCCGGTCTCGCCGAGGTCGCCGCGGGCGGTCCGGTCGCGTCGATCGCGGTCGATTCCTGGGCGGTGGACTACGGCCTGCTCGACGCCGCGGGCGACCTCGTCGCGCCGATCACCGCCTATCGCGACGAGCGGCACCGCGCGCCATTCGAACGACTGCGGCGGGAACTCGGCGACGACACGATCTACGAACGCACCGGGGTCCAGTTCCAGCCGTTCAACACGCTCTATCAACTGGCGGCGGACGCGGATGATCCGGAGCGGCCGCTCGACCGCGCCGCACGGATGCTGATGATCCCGGATCTGGTGGCCCACCGGCTCTGCGGGAGCGTGGTGGGGGAGCGCACCAACGCCGGAAGCACGCAGTGCTTCGACGCCGGGACGGGCGACTGGATCGACGACCTGCTCGATGCCGCCGGCGTGCCGCGGCGGATCATGCCCGAGGTGGTGGCGGGGGAGTCGGCGGAACCGCTGGGCACGCTCGACGCGGCGTTGGCCGCGCGGGTCGGTCTGGATCCCGCAACGCCGGTGCGGGCGACCGCAAGCCACGACACCGCCGCCGCGGTGGCCGCGTGTCCGATCACCGGGCCCGGCGATGTCTTCATCTCGAGCGGCACCTGGTCGCTCGTCGGGGTGGAACTCGAGGCGTCGGTCCGCACCGAGGCGGCCCGCGGGGCGAACATCACCAACGAACCCGGCATCTTCGGGACCACCCGGTTCCTGCGGAATGTCTGCGGGCTCTGGCTGCTGCAGGAGTGCCGACGGGCGTGGTCCGCGGCGGGCCGGGACCACGACTGGGCGACGCTCGCCTCGATGGCGGCCGGCGAGCCGGGGTTCCGAACCGTCCTCGATCCGGACCATCCGACCCTCTCGGTGCCGGGCGACATGCCCGCCCGCATCGCGGCGCTCGCTCGGGACTCGGGAGAGCCGATCCCCGAGTCCGACGCGGCGATGGTACGGGCGATCCTCGACTCGGTGGCGGTCGCGACGGCGCGGGCGGTCGAGATGGTGGGGCGGTTGTCGGGCGTCACCCCGAGACGGATCGTCGTCGTCGGCGGGGGGGCATCGAACGATCTGCTCAACGGACTCATCGCGTCCACCACCGGCCTTCCGGTCGCGGTCGGCCCGACCGAGGCCACCGCCCTGGGCAACGCGGTCGTCCAACGAGCCGCCGCCCTCGGCATCCGTGATCGACACGCCCTCCGAGCCCTCCTCCCCAAGGCGATCGAAGCCGCCGTCCCCGAAGATCATCCCGAAGTCCAGACCGCCTCGGACGCCGCACTGCGCCGACTGAAGCGTCCCTAGTCTTCACTGTCCACTCTCCACTCTCCACTCTTCACTCTCCACTCTCCACTCTCTCGCCTCCCATGCCCACCACCCCCCATGTTCACCATCTCTGGAACGACGCCGACCTCGCCGGACTCGACGGCGTCGATCGACTCGTCCGTCGTTCCAACTGGCTTGGCACCGATCAGCGGATCACCAACACCGGTGGTGGCAACACCTCCAGCAAGATCGACGACGTCGATCCGATCACCGGGCGACGGGTTCGCGTGCTCTGGGTGAAGGGGTCGGGCGGTGATCTTCGCACCAGCGGCCGGTCGAACTTCGCCTCGCTCGATCTCGACCGTCTGGAGGCCCTCAAGGCGCTCTACGCCTCGCGTCCCG